>NZ_NPDG01000155.1:0-9857 GCF_002272225.1 Bacillus sp. 7894-2 | reverse complement strand
CTGTTCAGCTGCTATCTTTTAAAGCAACTTTATTATAATATCATTTACAACCTTCCGCGTCAACAAACTTTAAAAATTATTTTATAAGGTGTTTTGTGAAAGCTGTTCCTAAATAATAGCATTGTCCATGTTTCAGGTCAACGGATTATTCGTGGTATATTATTCCATTTAGTTTTTCTTTAATTCTTAGAAAGCCTTCTTGAATGACATGAGTTAATTGCATGACGGGAACATATAATTATTTAATTTCCTGATTAACAATAGCAATAGTATAAGTATCACACTAAAGAAAATAAGATTCCAATAAGAGCTTATTTCTAAAATGTCCATCCTTACCATGGTGATATGAAATGCAAAATCCGCAAAAAATAATAAAGTTAGCCATCTGAATCGATAATATTTTGTTATAACAACGGTCAGCAGCAGTGCATAAATAATCCAGATTAGAACACTGAAAGCTACATGGTCCTGATAAGGAGACTCAAACCAGCCGACTTTATATTGATGAGATCCTGCGATAGCCGTTAAACCAAAAGAGACTCCTTGAAAGATTGTGGTGATAGCCATATACACAGTTATAAATTGAATGAAAAAAGATGGGTCTTCGACTTTATTCCTCCACCATTTTATAACAAATACAGACGCAAACAATATTGCAGGAGTAAACCAGGATCTCCACCAGTTATGTTCATAGATGCCAAGCCAAAGAAATAGCTCTTCTATTCCATAAATGCAGGCTATTATCAAAATTATCCACTTAAAGCGGATTCTAAAAGCGGCTATCGCCATCAATACACTAGGAATAAAAAAAGCCTGTGAAATACTGGACCCAAAAACATCATCATACATGTGGATTGAAAAGAAATTCGGATAATAGGAGTAAGCATCAAATAAAATTAAGACGATATATTCCATTAAAAAGGAAAGTCCCATGGCGAAGAAATAAACCGCCAGATTAAAACGAAAGTCAGTTTTTTTATAAGCTATATAAATAAGACCCATGCTTATGAGCACTAATCCAAGAAACCAAAGCAAATTCGACATTCTTCCACATCCAGTTTCACTCGTTTCCATTATTTTGTTCATCCCCGACAAACATATACTTCTACATTGAACGCGGGAATTTTTCAGGAATCTAATGAATTACCGTAAAGTCTGGTGTGCGGAGCAAACGTTGAAACTGAGAAAGTAAGTTGGACAGCCTTATTATGCAAAAATAAAAGGGCGATTAAGATCGCCCCTGCACTTATTTAGAAAATATGCTGTTATTGTTAACGACTTGCAATTCTTTAGTCGTTTCCTGCATTTCACTTTTGCAAATCGGACAAAGAGGTACCTGGCTGCTTTTGAAATTGTCCCTTACCCAGCAATTGCAGGCCTCAGATGTACACTCCCAAATTTTCACTTCTTCAACCTTGATTTCTTCCATGTTTTTTCTGCCAAATCCCATCGCCATTTAACGGCACCTCCCAAAGAGTAAGACCCTTACCCAAAATAAAAATCACTTGCTATATAAAGTGACGAACCACTGGCTCTATATAACAAGTGTTTATGGGCAATATTATATTCTTTAACTAAAATTAGTATAACATATTTAAAAGTTTCTGTCAAAAAGTTCTAAACCTGCAGCTGTAAACTTTGAAACACAGCAAAAAATCGATAAATACTATTAAACCCAATCCGGGAAAAGTGTATAATGACAAGTACAGTAGCAATAGAAGGGGTGACGACTATGAACATTACAAGTTATTCTGTTGAGTACATACAGGATCCTACTGGCATTTTAACAGGTGACCGCTACGAATTCTTTTTAGATATTAATGTGGATGAAGAAGATGAATTATATTCAGAAAATGGCATTAAGCTAAGAGTTCTTTATTTTAAAAATGGAGAAGACGAGAGGATTCTTAATTATCATTTTGTCGAAGGCGGTTCTGGAACGATTTTGGATTTCGCTTTAGATGAAGATGAAGAAAAAACAGTTTCAGCTTTCTGCCGGGACAACCTTTCCCAGGCAGAGGAATAAGAGCAGGTTCCCCCTGCTCTTTTACTTTATTTAAATTCCCTTTCCCTCTTCAATAATGTGATACATTAAATGCGCTAAATGCTGTATAGGTGTATAAGCCTCTTCCCTGTCCACATTATTTCCTTCATTAAAATCAAGGTCATTCAGATAAAGAGCAGTGAATTGATAAAAATCTTTTAATTCAAAAGCAAAGCATGCACTGGGTTCTTCAGATTCCCCTTCATATTGCAGTACCATATAAGACTCTTTACCTTCCTTGTCGACAGCATCAAAAAATATAAAATAGCCAACATTTGAGTTCAATTCAAATAAATGCCTTGTTCCACCTTCTGTAAATTGCTCAAAGTCATTTTCGTTCAGCTTCTGAACAACCATCTCCTGTATATTGTCTTCCTTATGGAACTTCACTGTGAAATTTTTCATTCAATCTCCCCCTTAATCCATACAATCCTAACATATAGCTGTATTTATTAACATAATTTCAATCAGCACTCAAATGTATTCAATTTTGGGACTATTCGTTTGAACCGTTTTCTTATATTATTGGTATTATCAATTTTTAATACAGGAGGCTGCCTGATTGCTGACCAAAAAACAATTAGACGATATTCGTTCTCTACAGCAAATATGCGAAGAGACAGAGAATATCGAATTAAAATTAAATTGGGATACTTTAAAATCGAGACCTGCAGATGAGAAACATGACTATTTCCATTATGATAAAAACGGAAAATTATTAGGGTACCTTGCTCTTTATAGTTTCGGAGGCCCGGTGGAATTATGCGGAATGGTCCATCCGGATCATAGACGCAAGGGCATCTTCTGCAGTCTGTTCAATGAAGCAGTAAAACAATTGACCCAGGTAAGCAAATTGCTTATTAATGCACCAGCCTTTTCTGGATCCGCGAAAGGTTTTATACAGTCATCGCCTAGCAGTTATTCTTTCTCCGAATATCAAATGAAGCGGCATAAAAGCGCCGAGATCGGAACAATAAACCAGGAAGTAACCCTGGAGAAAGCAGTGAGCAGTGACCTTGATTTCATTAATCATCTGGATACAGTATGCTTTGATGTTCCAAAAGAAGAGGCAGCGGCGTTTAATAATAATATCTTTAACTGCGAAAATGAGAAGACATTTATAATTAAATACAAAGGCGTAAAGTCCGGCAAAATCAGGATTCAACTAGATGAAGATGCTGCCTGGATTTACGGATTTGCTGTCGATCCTCTATTCCAGGGAAAAGGAATCGGCAGGAGTGCCCTTACCAATGCTGTTAACCATCAGCACAGCAATGGAATCAGCTGGGTACATCTTGAAGTGGCTGCAGAAAATGACCATGCTCTATCATTATACAAATCATGCGGCTTTGAATCATACGGTACACAGGATTATTATGAATTTGACCTTAATACACTTAAGCTTTAATGAACTTTTATTCCTTTGAATCGAAAAATACATGATTGAATATTAACTTATCTGTAACTTCCAGGATGCCGAACGAATAGTTCGGCATCCTGCGCTTGTCAGTGGGAGACCCGGGATTAAACAGGATAACTCCATTATGAAGTTTCTTGACCGGGATATGCGAATGCCCGAAAATAATAGCATTAACTCCTTCATCATTGAATGCCTCAATACTTCTTTTTTCAGTTGTTTTCCCCTTTCCATGCCCATGGACAACACCTATTTTAAAACCATTTATTTCAAGCAGTATTTTTTCCTTCAAAATAGCGCGAAGTTCAACATTGTCGGTATTTCCAAATACCCCCTCAACCGGCGCAAGTTTCTTTAATTTCTCATAAAGTTCGATGCTCTGCCAATCCCCTGCATGAATAATTAAGTCACAGCCGTTCATTTCATTCAGCAATACTCCTGGCAGCTGTTTTGATTTCTTCGGCATATGGGTATCTGATAAAATGAGAATTCTAATCACTATCAGTCCTTTCTCCTTACTGTTGTACCTTATTTACCCCAAAATTAAAAGAGAGCCCCCATTAAGGGACTCTCTTATCAGTCATTATAACTTTGTTACATTTACAGCTTGCGGTCCACGCTGGCCCTGTTCTATGTCAAAGTTAACTTCCTGGCCTTCATCAAGGGTTTTGAAACCTTCTGTCTGGATTGCAGAGTAATGAACAAATACATCTTCTCCGCCTTCAGCTTCGATAAAACCAAAACCTTTTTCTGAGTTAAACCATTTTACTTTGCCTGTTGCCATGTAAATTTCCTCCTAATATCAATAACTCACAGAGTGATTATTACCCTGCATTTACTAATATGGGTAAAACCTTCAATTTTTATAATAAAAAATTCAAAAAGCAGTGAAAAAAACTTTTTTTCGCATTTCAGGCCGCATTATCCCTTATTGCTATTGCTGCGTGGCTTACTGCTGCGTCTGTCCCGGCCGCCTTTAAAATCTCTTCTATCGCGTCCGCCGCCTCTGGATCTGTCGCTGAATCTTCTTCCTCCGCGATCACCTTTAGGTTTTCTGACACGGACAGGTTCAACCGCAGTTAATTTAACCGGTGTGACATCAGGACCTTTAGTCAGCATTTTAAAGGCTGCAGCAAGCAAAGTAACAGAATCTGTGTCTTCAAGAAGATTTTCCGCCACTCTCTTGAAGTCTGAGTGTTCTTCTTTTTCAATAACTTCCATAAGTTTATTAATAGTCGCCTGCTGATTGCCAGCTACTACATCCTTAAAGGAAGGAACAGGCTTTTTCGCCATCTTGCTCTTTGTAACATTTTCAATTATTTTCAGGTGATCAATTTCTCTTGGTGAAACGAATGTAACCGCAAGCCCCTTGTTTCCAGCACGGCCTGTACGTCCAATACGGTGAACATAGCTTTCAGGATCCTGCGGGATATCGAAGTTATAAACATGGGAGACGCCTGAAATATCAAGGCCACGGGCAGCAACGTCAGTCGCAACCATGATATCGATTGTCTGCTCTTTAAATCGGCGGATTACCTGATCTCTTTTCGCCTGTGGAATATCGCCATGAATTCCTTCAGCCGAATATCCTCTCTTAATGAGACCTTCCACCACTTCATCTACACGCTTTTTTGTCCGGCCAAATACAATCGCCAGCTCAGGTGATTGAATATCCAGAAGATTACAAAGCACATCAAATTTTTGTTTTTCATGCGTTTCCATATAATACTGTTCAATATTTTTAACTGTCATTTCTTTCGCTTTCACTTTAACCATTTCAGGCTCCTGCATGAATTTTTCAGCAAGGGACTGAATTCTTCTTGGCATTGTTGCCGAGAAAAGCAGAGTTTGGCGCTCCCCTTTAATTTCACTTAGGATTCTTTCAATATCCTCGATGAATCCCATATTGAGCATTTCATCCGCTTCATCCAAAACAACCATCTTAATATTGCTTAAGCGGATTGTTTTTCTTTCAATATGATCAATTAATCTGCCTGGTGTAGCAGCAATGATATGCGGGTGTTTTTTAAGCGCACGGATTTGGCGGTTAATATCCTGACCCCCATATACAGGAAGTGTCCGGACACCTTTTACCTGTCCTATCCGGTTTAATTCTTCTGCCACCTGTACAGCAAGCTCACGTGTTGGCGCAAGGACAAGACCTTGAATACCCGCGTTCAAATCAATCTGCTCTAAAAGCGGTACACCGAAAGCAGTGGTTTTTCCAGTTCCAGTCTGTGCCTGTCCAATCATGTCCTTTCCCTGCATTCCGATTGGAATCGCCTGTGCCTGAATAGGTGTTGGTTCCTCGAAGCCCATGTTGGAAAGAGCTTTTACTATTTCATTACTTAAGCCAAAATCTGAAAAAGTTGTCAAAATATGTGTTCCTCCTTGAATTATAAATGTTATTAGGTTCTGTAAGACTTTTTTTGTATAAAGACAATGACACTTTACTAGGCTTTCCAGTTTGCATCTCTTTTTTACATTTCCGTTTGTACTAATTTTAAACTTTTTGTAAGTGAAGAATTTTAATTGGGTGAAATGAAAAATACATATCCTAAAAGCAGGTGTTGCAGAAGATCTGTTTTGAGGAATGCTGAAGGCTACAAAGTGGATAAGCAAACATAAAAAGGTGATGCATGATTAGACATGCATCACCTCATTTAAGCAAAATTATGCTTTAGTTACGTTAGCAGCTTGAGGTCCACGGTTACCTTCAACGATTTCGAAGTTAACGTCTTGACCTTCTTCTAAAGTTTTGAAACCTTCAGTTTGGATAGCGGAGAAGTGTACGAATACATCTTGACCTTCTGAAGATTCGATGAATCCGAAACCTTTTTCTGCATTAAACCATTTAACTTTACCTGTGTTCATTTGTGTTGCCTCCCAATGAGTTGTTTTTCACTATAATGTACCATATAAACTTAACATAAAAAAGCCATAGCTGCCAGAAATGAGGATGAACGATCGCCTACATTTCTTTGCAGCTACGTCTACTTATCCAAAAAGTATATTACGAACTTTACAGCGTTAACCTAATAATAAACGACACACATCTATAAGTCAATCCTTTTGGAGTCAATTTTTAATTAGGGATAAATTGACTACTTGCGATTTTCTTTTTAGATAGTGTCTTTTCCGCAGCCTGAACAGTATGTTTCAAAAGCATGGAGATCGTAACAGGTCCTACTCCACCAGGTACAGGTGTAATAGCAAACGCTTTTTCGAAACAGCTGTCATACTCTGCATCTCCAATATTCCCTTCATTATATCCGGCATCAAGTACAATGGCCCCCGCTTTAATCCATTCACCCTTAACAAAGTTAGGTTTTCCCACAGCTGCAACGACAATATCAGCCTGCTTAACAATCATGGGCAGGTCTTTGGTATATGAATGGCAGGTTGTGACCGTTGCATTTCGATTGAGTAAAAGGGCAGATACCGGCTTGCCAAGGATTGGGCTTCTTCCGATGACAACAGCATGCATACCTTCAGTATTCAATTTATAATAATCCATAATTTCCAAAACAGCTGCAGGTGTACATGACGGATATTCACCAAAGCCGAAAGCAGTTTGACCATATCCGAGGCTTGTAACACCATCAACGTCTTTTTCAATTGCAATAGCTTCAAAAGCTTTGCGTTCATCTATATGTCCAGGTACGGGATGCTGGAGAAGGATTCCATGTACAGAAAGATCATCATTCAGTTGTGCAATTTTCTCCAGCAGTTCTTCTGTTGTTGTATCCTTTGGCATATGAATACGTTCTGATAAGATGCCCAGTTTTTCACATGCATTCCCCTTCATTCTTACATACGTTTCAGACGAAGGATCATCCCCCACTAAAATAGTGGCTAAACAAGGCTCAACACCTTTTGCCTTTAATTTTTCAATTCGATTCTTTAATTGGTCTTTCACATGTTTTGCCACAACAATTCCATCAAGAATAATCTTTTTTTCCGCCATGCATATTCCTCCTATAGGAAAAGCACCTATTCGGCTTGCGGGCTTTTCCATTTTGTTATGAAAAAAGAGACAAGGGTATCCCTTATCTCTGCCCAGACGACCGGCTATACATAGACGCAGCTCCCCTGCGGTTGATTCCGCATTGTCGTCAGTCACTGCGATTTTGAAAACTATTCTAATGAGTAGATAATATCATAAAAACACAAATAATTAAACTTGATTTTATTAAAATGTTCGTGTTTTTGCAAAATAAATAAAAAAGGACAGCAAATACTGTCCTTATAATTGATATATTTGAGTTAATTAATTATTACCTAAAACAATGAAAGCCCTGCCTCTCTTCCATCCTTGCGGCTCCTAGACCGCGCCAGTGGGAATCAGGTCGGTCGGAAATCCTTTCCGACTGAGATGCTCTCTGAGATTTTAATATTAAATGGTAAGAAACTTACTGAAGTAAAAAATACGGAGAAGTGTCTGGTTTACAGAAGATGATTAAGAAGAACATTCAGCGTTAAGCTGTCCACACAAATTTTTCTTAATTACAAACACATACTTACTCTTTCAAAATCCTAAAGAGCATAAAACATAATAAAAAGCCGCAGTTCCACTAAAAAGAAGGTTCGGGTGCCGAACATTCCAAGTGGATTAACGACTTGAAAATATACCTCAAATACTTCAATCACTATAATATCCTATAAACTTTTATCTGTCAAGAAAAAATCTTGTCACAAGCTAATTAGCTTTCTCCTTTGTACTCGGTAACATTAAAATAATCGGTTGTATCTTTATAGTCATTAAAGTCTATATCCAGATCATGAAAATACCGGTGCAGTTTGATTAACACTTCCTTATCCTTGGTGCCAGACTGCACAGTTTCTGCCAGGTTTGTTATTGTTCCGAGATCCTTCTGCAGATCCTCATTCTCTCCTGATATTTTTTTTAGGGAGTTTAAGATTAGATCAGCTTGTTTTCTTTGTTTTGGCCAGCTGACTTTACGGTCTCTTCCCCAGCCAAGTGTTTCATTATAAAAAGTATGATTGGAGGCAATAAAGTCTCCTAAATCTTCGTACATTAACCCCTGTGCGGGCTCCACCGCATTTGCCGAGGTCTTTTGCATCTTAGATTCATCCTTATTTAAAAAGACAAGCACACTGTAAGCCAGTGCAATGGCTATCACTATTCCGAGAATTGAAAGGGTCATGTTTAATTTTTTATTTTTCAGCAATTTGAAAGCCTCCATTTGATTTTGATTAATGCTGCAGAAGTTAAATGGATATATTGCCATTTCATTTTTACAGAAGATCTTCCACTTACTGCAAATGTTTTCCATGTTAATACATTCTATGTGAACTTCCCAAACCCTTCAATCCAAATAAAAAAGCTTTTAACACAATGTGTCAAAAGCTATTGTTGTTTTTTCTGAGTGAGAAAAACCTCCATAAAATCAATGATAAAAGGTTCCAGGTCAAGCTCCATAGCAATGTTATCAATTGTTTCCGGCGGTTCCTCCTCCGGCTTAGGCCTGAAATCAGCTATGCTTTTTCCTTTGGCCTTTCCAAACTGTTCAATTCTCACTCTTCGTTTAACATATTTGACGAGATCTGGATTTGTAAGAACACTTAAAACAAGAACATCATGGAGAGGTGCACCCTGAATTCCCGGAACAAGCTTTTTGTAAGCTTCATAATAAAAATCATAAGCAGGTTTGATTAAATCTTTAAAAGGTGACTGGGTATTATTTGCAATAAAATTAATCGTCTCAGGCCGGATAATCGCTTTATTTGTTACATTCAGAGGAAATATATAAATGTTTTTTGCTTTTTCCAGCACTGAATCCGCTGCGATGGGGTCAGCATAAAAGTTGGCTTCAGCCTCTGGCGTTACATTTCCCGGAACCAGAAACGCACCGCCCATTAAATATAATGCATTGACATCTTGATATGCATCCTTTCCATATAGAATGAGCGGCAGTGCCAAATCAGTCTGCCTTCCAACACCAACGATAACAAGGTCATTTTTATACTGATTTATAATTTCAATAATTTTGTCAATATCATATACTTTTATTTTGCTGCTGAAATCCTCCGGAGGCTGAATGGGCCCAAGGCCTTCCTCCCCATGAATTTCAGGATAAAAGACAGCGGTCTCACCGGATAATGGACCGCTTGCCCCTGCTATTATGGGTATGTCCTCCCTGCCGGCAAGGTTCAGTAAATAGGCAGTATTATTAATGGATTCTTCTTTGGTTATATTGCCATAAGCGCTGACCACACCAACTAAATTAATCTCAGGATGCTGAAGAGCATACATTAGGGCAAGTGAATCATCAACCCCCGAGTCAACAAACATGAGAACATTGTACATAACCCACCTCCGCTACCTATTTATAATATAGTATGCCTGTGGAATGTCCCTTTTGTTTAAATTCC
>NZ_NPDG01000154.1:0-11140 GCF_002272225.1 Bacillus sp. 7894-2 | reverse complement strand
AAAAAGAAAACTCCCCGTCCGGAGAGTTTTAATCTTGATCAGCAGGCTTTATCGCAAATCTTAGTTCCTCGTTTAGCTGGTCCTCAAAATTTCTTTCTGCAGCCCTATCCCATTCAAACGCATCAGCCATGTATGAAATTACTTGCCTTTGATAATTTCTTACCGTTTCGATATCAAAAAGAAGTGCTCCTGTTCTGCGGTTAAAAAAGTCAACAGGGGTTGCAGCCATTTCATGTTCAATTGCATATTTCAATTTTGCCCACAATACAATCGGCAGGCCGTAATTCTCAGCTTCACTTCTATCCGCTTCAATCATATTAAAAATGATGCCAACATTAGAACCATACATATTAACAAGGTGTTTGGACTCTTCAGACGATAAACCGATACTTGTTCCTTTTTCAGTCTGAAACCCAATGAATTCACGGAATTTGGATGATCCCCCTACATTCCCTCCAGAAATGGGCAATGTTTTTGTAATACTGCTGCTAAATGTCCTATTCGATTCCTGCTTGAATTTTTCAGCAAGCATATCAACAATGGTTTCGGCCATTTTCCGGTATCCGGTCAGTTTCCCGCCGGCAATTGTCAGCAAACCAGTATCCGACTCCCAGATTTCATCTTTACGCGATATTTCGGAAGGGTCTTTTCCTTCTTCCCAAATAAGCGGACGAACACCAGCCCAGCTTGATTCTATATCATTCTCCGTTATTTTCACAGAAGGAAACATAAAGTTAATGGCGTTTATGATGTATGTTCTGTCACTTGCAGTCATTTTTGGATTTACTGGGTCTGAATCAAAGAAAGTATCGGTTGTCCCCACATATGTTTTTCCGTTTCTAGGTATGGCAAATACCATCCTTTTGTCAGGAGTATCGAAATACACAGCCTGTTTTAATGGGAATTTGGATTGGTCAATTACCAAATGAACACCTTTAGTCATACGCAGGGTCTTCCCTTTTCTCGAACCGTCTTTCTCACGAATGGAATCAACCCATGGACCAGCAGCGTTGATGACTTTTTTCGCTCTGATTTCATGAATATCGCCAGTCAGCTGATCAGCAGCAGCAGCTCCGGATACTTTCCCTTGTTCATCATATAAAAGGTTCTCGACCTTCAAATAGTTAACTGGAAGAGCGCCTTTTTCTGCAGCAGCTTTCATTACCTCTATTGTTAGACGGGCATCATCTGTGCGGTATTCCACATAGTAGCCGCCACCTTTTAATCCATCTTTTTTTATAAGCGGTTCTTTGGATAATGTTTCCGGGACACTGAGCATACTTCTGCGTTCAGACTTTCTGACGCCTGCAAGAAAATCGTAAACTCTAAGACCGATAGAAGTTGAGAACTTTCCAAAAGTGCCTCCTTTATGCATTGGAAGCAGCATCCACTCCGGTGTAGTTACATGTGGCCCATTTTCATATACAATCGCCCGCTCTTTTCCTACTTCAGCTACCATTTTAACTTCGAATTGCTTAAGATACCTTAATCCTCCGTGAACCAGTTTGGTTGAACGGCTGGAGGTTCCCGCTGCAAAATCCTGCATTTCAACGAGCGCCGTTTTCATTCCCCGTGTGGCCGCGTCAAGAGCAATCCCAGCTCCCGTTATGCCGCCGCCAATAATCAGAAGATCAAATTCTTCGGCTGTAAGTGTATTTATCATGTCATTACGATTTAAATTAGAAAATGTCATGGTTGTCTCCTCCTTTTTTGAAAAGGCTAGTAGTTGTAACTACCCTTTTAAAGCAGGGAATAAAAAAGAGACCACAAAATACATTATCGATAAGACGATAATGATTTTGTGGTCTCTCCGCATCTCCTGCCGAACTATTAACTTAAGATCATTATAACATAAAAAATATGATCTGTGTAAAAACTTGCGTCTGATTATTTAAACGCAATAGCTGCCTTTACAGCCTTTTTCCAGCCCTGATAAAGATTTTCACGCACTTGGCCATCCATCGATGGATAGTATGATTGCTCAATTGCCCACTGCTCAGCAATTTCCTCCTGCGACTTCCAGAACCCGACAGCCAATCCCGCAAGATAAGCTGCCCCAAGAGCGGTCGTTTCATTAATCACCGGCCTCTCAACCGGGACATCTAAAATATCTGATTGGAACTCCATCAGGAAATTATTCTTCACGGCACCCCCATCAGCTCTAAGCGTTTTAAGTTCAATGCCAGAGTCAGCTTCCATCGCAGAGAGGACATCTTTTGTCTGATAAGCAAGTGACTCAAGTGTCGCACGAATAAAATGTTCTTTGGACGTTCCCCGTGTGACCCCGAAGACCGCTCCCCTTACATCACTATCCCAATACGGAGTGCCGAGGCCTACAAAAGCCGGAACAACATAAACACCATCTGTCGAGTCCACTTTTTTGGCATAGCTTTCACTGTCCTTTGCATCTTTAAGCATTCTCATCCCATCTCGGAGCCATTGAATAGCAGAGCCTGCAACGAAAATGCTGCCTTCCAATGCATATTCAATTTTCCCCTCAAGTCCCCACGCAATGGTGGTTAGAAGTCCATGCTCAGACTGCACAGCTTTTTCACCTGTGTTCATAAGCATGAAACAGCCGGTGCCGTAAGTGTTTTTAGCCATTCCTTTCTCGAAGCATGCTTGTCCAAACAGCGCAGCCTGCTGATCCCCGGCCGCCCCGGCGATCGGTACTTCTTTCCCGAAAAAGTGATAGTCAATGGTTTTGGCATACACTTCAGAAGATGGCTTTACTTCAGGAAGCATCGTTTTCGGAACTCCAAGAATGTCAAGCAGCTCATCATCCCATTTAAGTTCATGGATATTAAACATCAATGTGCGGGAGGCGTTGGAGTAATCGGTCACATGAGCTTTCCCTCCAGATAGCTTCCAGATCAGCCATGTATCAATGGTTCCAAACAATAATTTTCCCTGTTCCGCTTTTTCCCTTGCCCCTTCCACATGATCCAAGATCCATTTAACCTTTGTTCCTGAGAAATATGCATCAATTAATAGGCCGGTTTTTTCTCTGAACAGGCCGTTATAGCCTTTCTCCTTCAAGTCATCACAAATTTCGCTGGTCTGCCTTGACTGCCATACAATCGCATTATAAATAGGTGTTCCCGTTTCTTTATCCCAAACAACAGTTGTTTCCCTCTGGTTTGTGATGCCAATGCCGGCAATTTGCTCAGGCTTTATGCCGGATTCTGAAAACACACCTGCTATCACCGATAAAATTGAACCCCAAATTTCATTAGCATTATGTTCAACCCAGCCAGGCTTTGGAAAATACTGTGTAAACTCTTTTTGTGCCGTGTGCACAATTTCACCCTTTTTATTAAATAGAATAGCTCGTGAACTTGTAGTCCCCTGATCTAATGATAAAATATATTTTTCCATAATGGTCTCCTCCCAATCTCGTTCAATACTCTTATTTATGCAGCCACTTTAGAAGAATCAACTTCACCGGGCTGTTTTTTGCCAAAAATATACGAAAGAATTAATACTATTATATTAACACCCAGCACAGTCCAAACAATACCTGAAGCTTTGCCATCGAACATCACTTGATAGAAGCTTGAGCCCAGTAATCCCCCAAGGATTGGCCCTGCTACCGGGATCCAAGCATATCCCCAGTTCGATTTCCCTTTGCCTGCAATGGGAAGAAGAAAATGAGCAATGCGCGGGCCCAAATCACGGGCCGGATTAATTGCATAGCCGGTTGTCCCTCCAAGCGACATGCCAATAACAACGATGAGAAGGCCGACAGCAATCGGATTTAGTCCTTCAGTAAATTGATTTGCTCCTATAAACATTAAACCCAATACAAGAATGAACGTCCCGATTATTTCACTCAATAAGTTTGAAAAAGTATGTGGAATGGCAGGACTAGTTGAGAAAACAGCAAGCTTTGCACC
The DNA here is from genome assembly GCF_002272225.1 of Bacillus sp. 7894-2. Lineage (NCBI taxonomy): Bacteria > Bacillati > Bacillota > Bacilli > Caryophanales > Bacillaceae > Bacillus > Bacillus sp. 7894-2. Next base: position 7,244 of record NZ_NPDG01000154.1, on the reverse strand, counting down.
CTGGTCCTCTGTTTCTTTCCAGTGCGGCAGATAATGAAGGAATACAATTACCCCTCCAAGGAACCCGCCGAGAACCTGGGCGAGAATATACCCGGGCACATTTTGCCATGCGAAATCACCGCTAAGCGCAAATCCAATGGTTACAGCAGGGTTCAAGTGAGCGCCGCTGATCGATCCTACAGCAAAAACCCCCATCGTTACAGCAAGCCCCCAGGCAATCGTAATAACAATCCACCCTCCATTAAAAGAGAAAGTCTTTTTTAAATTCGCCCCGGCAACAACTCCTCCTCCAAAAACAATCAGGATCATCGTTCCAATTACTTCTCCCATAAATGCAGACATTTGAAAATCCCCTTTCGATTTTGACTCATCGGACAAAAAAAGGAGATCCACGACAGATTAAGCCTAAAAAGGGCTAAACTGTGTGAATCTCCTAATCTCCGACACCTAGAATTAACTTGTTAGTCCTAGTATACAAATCTATGAAAACGTTGTCAAACAATACTTGAACATCTTCATGAAAACCTCTCCCATATTTCAATTTTTGAGGTTGTGATAGCAGCCGCGCCTGCATCAAGTGCATTCTTCACTTCTTCTTCAGAACGGATGAGCCCTCCTGCAAAAATAGGGGTATTCAAACGTTCATTCACTTCTTTTATCATCCATGGCATAGCTCCCGGCAAGACTTCTATATAGTTAGGCCTCGTTTTCTCGATTAATTTATAACTCTTTTCAAGTGCGTGCGAATCGATTAGGAAAATCCTCTGTACAGCAATCACTCCCTTTTGCTTTGCTTTCAGGATGACGCTGGATTTAGTAGAAATTAACCCGTACGGCTTGTATTCCTGGCAGATATATTCAACGGCATAGTCGTCGCTTTTCAAGCCATGAATCAGGTCAACATGATAAATCATTTTTTTGTTATGTGCTTTAGCCATTTGTGAAACATGTTTCAGCTGTGAAATATGCATATCGAGAAATACACCAATTTCATAAGGACTCTTCAGGAACTTTTCAAATTCTTTCATATTGGATGATGCCGGCAAGATTTTCTGATTCATACTTCCCACTCCTGTTTCTGTTATTTCCCTATGATATTAAGAATGTGCATAATTCTCAATACCCATTATAAATTTTTTCGGTACTCATAATAACGGAAGCCAATAATCATGATGGTCAGCCAGGCACCACCGGCTGCAAAACCAGCAATTACATCACTTGGAAAATGAACACCTAAATAAATGCGGCTTAGACCAATCATCAGGATAAAGCAGCCAAGCATCACTGTCCATGCAGCCTTCCAGCGCTTCCTTTTTGCCAGATGGATGATCATATAGGAAAGTGAGCCGTAAAAAATAAAAGATCCCATTGAATGTCCGCTCGGAAAACTGAAGCCGTGCTCTGCAATCAGAGGTCTGATATCAGGACGTTCTCTTTTAAAAATCCATTTCAGCAACAGGTTAAAAAGTGCTCCGAGACCCGATGAAAGAACCATGAACCATGCAAGTGATCTCTTTTTAAACAGGAATAAAAGCAGCATTGCTGCAATTACCGAAAAAGCCAGCCACTTAACCGACCCCAAAAAAGTAATTACACTCATATACTCGGTGAGCCGGGGAGAAATAAATGCCTGTACAGAGTGGATCACAGACTCATCAAAATGAATAAGCTCTTCTTCCTTCAGTTCATCCACTATTTCGATAAATAGCAGCAAAAATCCGCCTATGATAGAGGCCACCAGCGCTAGGTAAAATATGTTTTTACGTGTCATATTTCTCCAGTTCATTCACTCATATCCTTTTTAGTATTAGAATTACCACAAAGTATCATAAACGGAACATTTTTTTGCGGACGAGCGGCAGGCCGTATCCTTCGCACATTAAAAAACCGAATCTGCATCAGCAAATTCGGTTTCGGTTCATCAAGCTTGCTTTTTAGCCTTTGTTTTTGCAGAAGCACGTTTCTTTTTAGCTGCAGGTTTTTTCTTTGGTTCCGCATCAGCAGGCTTCGTTTTATCAATGGATGCCTGAAGGGCAGCCATAAGATCGGTAACATTTGCGGCAGGCTCTTTTTCAACAGGCGTGACGATATCTTTGCCAGTCCGTTTTGCTTCGATAAGCTCCAAAAGGGCGGTTCGGTAATCATCATTATATTTTTCAGGTTTAAATTCTGTGGTTAATTGATCAATCAGCATAATGGCCGTATCGAGTTCCTTATCTGTCACTTTTTCTTCTGCAGGCACATTTGGCACATCCGCTGCCTTGCGTACTTCATCAGGGTAATGGATTGTCTCCATGACAAGAGTGTTTTCATATACACGGACAACAGCCAGCTGTTCTTTGGAGCGGATAATGATTTTTGCCAAACCTACTTTTTCAGACGTCTCGAGCGCTTTTCGCAAAAGGGAGTAAGCTTTCCCTCCCCCGTCCCCTGGAGACATATAATAGGTGCGATTGTAGTAAATTGGATCAATTTCCTGTATTTTTACAAAGTCCATAATTTCGACGGCTTTATCATCATTTTCCTGTTTAAGCTTTTCTAAATCCTCATCATCTAATACGACAAATTTTCCTTTTGTGTATTCATAAGCTTTTACAATATCCTCGTTCTTAATTTCCTTTTCACAAACAGGACATGTTTTCTCATACTTAATTGGCGAATGACATTCCTTATGAAGATTTCTCAGCTTAATATCTTTATCTTCTGTCGCCGAATGCAGCTTAATTGGTATATTCACCAGCCCAAAACTGATGCTTCCTTTCCACATTGTATGCATAGTCAGACTCCCATTCTTTTTGATGTATTACTCCTAATTTGTGTATTAACAAAATCGGAAATACGCTAAAAGAATTGGAAACTGAGTAGTTTTAGGGGCAAATGCCAAAACTATAATGATGATTGCAAAGGAGGCCAAATGAATGAAACCTATGCTTCCTACATTAACTTTCGATGTTCCGGATGAGAAAGAATGGCTGTTTGAAGCAAAATATGATGGTTTTAGAGCGATCCTGCACTGGGACAATGAACCCAGACTGACAAGCAGAAACGATAAACCTTTATTAAATCTTTTTCCGGAGATTAAGGCTTTTTTGGAACAGCACAAAGATAAATTTGAACAATACCTTCCGCTTATATTAGATGGAGAGGTGGTCTTGCTGGAAAATGCCTATAAAGCTCATTTTGGGTCGATTCAGGTCAGGGGGAGAATGAGATCTGAAAAAAAGATTCTTGAGAAAGCAAAAACAGCGCCCTGCCGTTTTCTTGTTTTTGACATTTTGATGATAAATGGAAGAAAAATTGCCGATAAAGAATACTCTGCCAGAAAAAAAGAGCTAGAAGCGTTGTTTAAAAGCTGTGATTTGCCCTTAAAACCTGACGAGAAGGACTCCAGGCTGATACAATTAATTCCGCCATATCCCAGTTTTAAGGAGCTATGGGAAAAAATCGTTCTTCATGACGGTGAAGGAATTGTGGCCAAGCAGATGAAGAATAAATGGGAAGAAGGAAAGAGGTCCTCTTTATGGCTGAAATTCAAAAACTGGAAATACGTTTCCTGCTTTATCACCGCTTATGAAAAATCTAATGGATACTTTTATGCCGGGGTATATCAGGGGGATGCTGTCATAGGAATCGGACAGTTTCTTTTTGGCTTGAAGCCTGATGAAAAACAAGCCTTATTTCAAATAATTAAAGAAAATAAAGCTGATGAAAACAGCCAATTCATATATGTAGAACCTGCAATCTGTGTGGATGTTAAATACCTCGAGATCTATGAGGAGCAAATGCGGGAGCCGCACTTTCAACAGTTTCGTTTCGACTTGAAGCCTGATGCCTGCACATATGATCAATTTTTACAGCAGCAGAAAAACCTGCCTCCCGAGATAGAAATCACGCATCCGGAAAAACCACTATGGGAAACGCCGGCTATTCAAAAGATTGATTACATTCATTTTTTAAGAGAAATTGCACCTTATATGCTGCCTTTTTTAAAAAACAGGCTTTTAACCGTTATCCGCTACCCCCATGGGATTTTTGGCGAACCCTTCTACCAGAAAAATTGCCCGGAATACGCACCTGGCTTTGTAGAAACCGAAATGTCAGAAGGTATCAATTATATAGTATGCAATCATTTAAAAACACTGCTGTGGCTTGGCAACCAGCTTGCTTTTGAATTTCATATACCGTTCAAAACGCTGGAAAGCTCGGGACCAAGTGAAATCGTTTTTGACCTGGATCCGCCTTCCCGGGACGCTTTTCCCCTAGCCATTAAAGCCGCTGTTTACATTAAAGAGGTGCTTGATCAGCTGAAATTAATAAGCTTCGTTAAAACATCAGGCAATAAAGGATTGCAGGTTTATATTCCTTTGCCGGAAAATACTTATACCTTTGATGATACACGGCTGTTCACAGAATTCATTGCCCAGTATCTCCTAAACAAGGACCCGGATTCCTTTACAATTGAAAGATTAAAGAAAAATCGGGGCGGAAGGCTTTATGTAGATTATATTCAGCATGCAGAAGGAAAGACGATTATAGCCCCCTATTCACCCAGAGGAAATGAAACGGCTACGGTTGCTGCTCCGCTGTTTTGGGAGGAAGTTGGCGAAAAGCTGTCCATGGAAAGATTTCAAATAACCAATATGATCAAAAGAATAAACAGCGATGGCGACCCTTTTAACACGTATTTTCAAACAAAGGAAATTCAGCCTTTTTCACCAGTGCTGGACTTTTTAAAGCAGAACAATAAAAAAGGATAAGGCCCCATGCCTTATCCTACAACCACTCTTTAAGTACTGCCTGAGCATATTCCTGAAGTTTAGCATACTGCTTAATTTCACCGGTATATTCCTCTTTCGGGGAAAGAGAAAACTCTGCAGGGTTTTCCATGTTGATCTCTGCTTCACAGCGGTAAACATAGCTGGCATTTCCAATTAAGTCAATTGATTGCCTGCCATTCTCTTCATGGACTACACAGCGCACCTTTCCGCCATTATTATATACCTCTACAGGCTCTTCGATTTTATTCAGCCCATTCATGCAAGTCACAAGTGTCGAAGCTGACATGGCAGTTCCGCAGGCATTGGTAAATCCTACTCCCCGTTCAAATGTTCTTACATAAATATACCCTTTTTTGAACGGCTTAACAAAGCTGACATTTACTCCATCAGGAAAGAATTCATTCGGCCCGTTCAAATATTCGCTGATCTTTTTTTGCAGGTCTGATGCTATTTGCTCTTTCTCCACAATGGAAACAAAATGAGGATTAGGGACTGCTAAAGCTGTAAAAGCTAATTCCTCTGAAATCCCGCTCACTTTTTCATTAATGACAGTATCTTTATCAAGAACTAAAGGAAGATCCTTCAAGTCGAATGAAACAGGTGAGATTTCAACAAGATAAGTCGGAATGTCCTCAAAGATATCTTCTTGCTTTTTCACCTGTAAATCAGCTTTCATGGTCTCAATGATAGCTTCTTTCAGCCCAAGAAGTTCACAAACATAACGGGCAACACATCGCAATCCATTCCCGCACATTGAGGCTTCAGATCCATCCGGATTAAAAACACGCATCCTGGCATCTGCTTTATCGCTTTTTAACACGAATAGAATTCCATCTGAACCCAGCTCAGTTCTGCGGTCGCATATGGCTCTGGCCAGCTTCGCACGATTCTCTTCTGTAAAATGATACGTATTGGATATCTCATCTATAATAAAGAAATCATTTCCTGATCCATGACATTTCAATAGTTCAATCTTCAATGTAATACCTCCAGACCAATAGTAATTCAACATATAGATAAGAGTGCCATAAAAGCTTTTATTATTCAATGATGATTTCTATTTTTATAGACTCAAAGACTATAATACTGCGCCTTTAATTTATAGGCTTTTCAGGGTTCAGCAGCTGACTGGACCAGGCTAATGCTTCAGAATAAATCTTAAAAATTGTTTTTTCATCCACAAACAGCTTATCGCACATTTCACTGATTCTGCTCCATTGTGCTTTCTCTACTGCAACAGCAAGATCAAGTATTTCTTTAAGATTATTATTTTTCCCGCGGAGCGCTTCACAAATATCATCCTGCAGGGGAAGCTCATTTATAATTTGGTTCATCGGGATCTTAAGCAATGAATCCATTAATGAAAACATTCCTGTCATAAAATAACTGGACGAAACGCTTTTACCGGTTTTGAGTCTGCCAATTTCCTCACACATTTTTGCACGAGTCATTGATAACCTGATGGTTTCTTCAGTCATTTGAGAATTTCCAACGATGTTTTCCCTTACTGCCAATACATAAATCCACTTTTCGAGTTCTATCAGTCCAAGCAGAACGATGGCCTGCCGGATTGAATTTATCTTTTGCTTAGGACGGTAAGCCGGTGAGTTTATTAGTCTCAGCAATTTATAAGACAGTGATATGTCACGTTCTATTAATTCAGTTATGCGGTCAAGACTAGGCTCCTCCTTTGACAGGTTTTGGATCATTTCATAATAAGATTGAAAATATGCCGGTACATCATGTGTCGACATAATGACAGGCTTTGCAAAAAAATAACCTTGGAAATAATCATATCCCTTGCTTTTCGCTTCCTCATATTCATCTCTGGTCTCAACCTTTTCAGCTACTGTTTTTATCTTCAGCTGGTTAACAAGCAATTCTATTTTTTCCCGCATCTCCTTTGGGGTGTTAAGAAAATCCACCTTGATGATGTCTGCATATTTCAGCAATTGCCGTGCAAAGGGATTGGTTTCATTAAATACATAATCATCCAGCGCTATCTGATAGCCAAGCTCCTTTAAATCCTTGCATATCCTGACAAGTTCCGCGCTCGGCTCTACCGTTTCAAGAATTTCGATAACAATTTCCCGGGGCCTAAAATAGGCAGGCACCCTTAGCTTAAGCAATTTTTCCGTAAAATTTATAAAACATGGCTTCCCTTCAGATAGCTGATCGATTCCTATATTTAAAAAACTATTAATGATAACCTCAGCTGTAGCCTGATCTTCATCTATATCTGGGAATGCGTTCACCTGATTATTTCTATATAGAAGTTCATAAGCGAATACTTCTTCCTTTGAGTTGAAAATCGGCTGTCTTGCTACAAACACTTCCATTGACATACCTCCGAAAACACCTATTACTATAGACCTATTTTAACTCAGAAAAATTATTACGCTTGTCGAAACTTGTTGAATGATTAGAATTTTTTATTTTTTTTACAAGATTCTCCTTTTTTGATAA
>NZ_NPDG01000153.1:0-27074 GCF_002272225.1 Bacillus sp. 7894-2 | reverse complement strand
AGCAACAAACTTTGCGAAATCAGCCTTTGATAAAGAAAAAGGATGCCCCAATATAAGGACATCCCATGATCTATTTTAACTAATCACATGAAAAACAAAGTTGAATAAAAACAAAGTTGCGATGACATATAAAGCAACTGAAACTTCCCTTGCTTTGCCTATCGAAATCTTTAAGATTGGATAAAGAATAAATCCGATGGCAATCCCGTCCGCAATACTGTAAGTGAAAGGAATCATAGCAATGATAAAGATAGCCGGAAAGCTTTCGCTCATATCCTTTAAATCAAGATTGCGGATGTTTTGCAGCATCAGTCCGCCAATAATGATCAGAATTGGGGCAATCGCGCTGTTTGGGATCAGCTTAATAACAGGAATAAAGAATGCGGATAGCACAAACAGCATCCCGGTTGTAACTGCTGTCAATCCTGTACGTCCCCCGGCAGCCATACTCGCTGCACTTTCAACTGTTGCTACAGTTGGACTTGTCCCAAAAACACCGGACAATAATGCTGAAACAGAATTTGCCTGGAAAGCACGCTTAAACTGTTCCGGCCTGTTAATAAAACCAACATGACCATGGACTAATCCGATATTTTCAAATACCAGAACCATTGTCAAAGAAAAAATGGCAATCCAAAAAGTGACCGAAAGCAAGTTATCAAATGACATTGCCCCAAATACTTCCATATAATCAGAAAGTGCGAAAGACTTTTCATTAGTCTTCTGCACATCTATCAGCCCAAAAGCCCATGCGATCAGTGTTCCTGCCACAACAGTAATTAAAAAGTTGCCAGGTACGTTACGCATGAATAAAACGATGGCCAAGAGGAACGTCAAGATGGTTGCAAGCACTTGCGGGTCGCCAAGCTCACCTAAAGCAATAATGGAGTTTGTCCCTTTTTCAACGATTCCGCCTTTTTCAAGTCCGATCAGCATCAGGAAAAGCCCCAGTCCCACTGTAATCGCTTCTTTAAGTGAATGAGGAATCGATTCACTTAATGTCTTTGCAAATCGTGAAAATGCCACGAAAACAAAGATCAGACCGGATATGAACACTACAGCCAATGCTTCCTGCCAGGTTAAGCCCATGGACTGGACCATAGTATAAGAGAATAAAGCATTAATTCCCATGCCAGGTACAAGGAGGATCGGCACATTCGCCCAAAACCCCATAATTAAACAGCCGACAACCGATGTTATAATGGTTGCAAAAATAGCTGCTTCCAAAGGTATTCCTGCTTCAGAGAGAATTAGAGAATTAACTGCGATAATATAAACAATCGTAAAAAAGCCGATTGCTCCAGCCATAACCTCCCTTTTAACAGTTGTTCCATTTGAATTCAGCTGAAAAAGCCGGTTAAACCACTTACTCATATATACTACCTATCTATTCAATTAGCCCTCTCCCTACCCGCTCTCCCCGCATATAAAAATACGGGTGAGCCACAAGCAGTATTCTATCAAAAAAAATTCATTCTGCCAATAGAAAGGTCAGACGTCTGCTCAGAAAAAAATCAGCGTGAATTCTCACGCCGATTTGATATGCCGCTCCTTATCTTTCCAACAACGATACTTAATAAGAAATGAAACCTTTATTCACTATCAGCTAACTGTCTATACAGATTGCCCATTTCAATTGCTCCGACAGCTGCTTCCCATCCTTTGTTTCCGGATTTGGTGCCTGCACGCTCAATAGCCTGTTCAATCGTGTCAGTTGTCAGTACTCCGAAGATAACTGGGACTCCGCTCTGCAATGCTATGCTTGAGACCCCTTTTGCCACTTCGCCACTGACATAATCAAAATGCGGAGTTGCTCCGCGGATTACTGTGCCAAGTGTAATAACTGCATCAAATTTTCCGGATTGGGATAGCTTTTTAGCTGCAAGCGGGATTTCGAATGCTCCAGGAACCCATACAACTGTCACATCGTCTTCACTCACTCCATGGCGCTTAAGTGCATCTTCCGCACCGCTTAAAAGCTTGCCCGTAATGAATTCATTAAAACGTGACACAACAATTGCCATTTTCAATCCTGTTCCTACTAAATGACCTTCAATTACTTGTTTCATCTCAAATCGCTCCCTTAAAATTGTAATAAATGCCCAAGTTTTGTTTTCTTTGTTTTTAAGTAATTCTCATTTTCAGATTTGGCTGGCATTTGAAGAGGAACCCGTTCGGCTACCTCCAGCCCATAGCCGCCTAATCCTGCAATCTTGCGGGGATTATTGGTTAAGAGGCGCATTTTTTTTACCCCCAGATCCCTTAGGATTTGTGCACCTACTCCATAGTCGCGAAGATCATCTTTAAATCCGAGTTTATGATTTGCCTCAACGGTATCATATCCCTCTTCCTGCAGCTTATAGGCTTTCAATTTATTGATCAGGCCGATGCCGCGTCCTTCCTGTCTCATGTATAAAAGGATTCCCCGGCCTTCTTCCTCAATCTGTGCAAGCGCTGCTTCAAGCTGGGGTCCGCAGTCACATCGGTTAGACCCGAATACATCTCCGGTCAGGCACTCTGAATGAACACGAAGCAATACGGGTTCATTTTCATCTATTTCTCCTTTTACAAGAGCAATATGGTCTTTTCCATCTACAGTGTTTGTATAGCCGACTGCTTTAAAATCTCCAAATTCTGTTGGAAGCTGAATCTCCACTTCCCTTTTTACAATGGAGTCATGTTTCAATCGATACTCGATCAATTGCTGAATCGTGATCATTTTTAAGTTAAACTTTTCTGCCACTTTTTCAAGATCATCTACGCGCGCCATTGTTCCATCATCTTTCATGATTTCACAGATAACCCCGGCAGGTGAAGCACCTGCGAGACGAGCCAGGTCGACTGCTGCTTCAGTATGGCCTGCCCTCCTGAGGACTCCTCCTTTTTTTGCAACCAGCGGAAAAACATGTCCCGGACGGGAGAAGTCTGAAGGCTTAGCGTCACTCTCGAGCATTTCTTTTATTGTGAAAGCACGCTCAAAAGCACTGATGCCTGTAGTGCTTTTCACATGATCAATACTGACTGTGAACGCTGTTCCATGGCTGTCAGTATTTACTTCTGCCATCGGATTCAGCTCCAGTTTTTCAGCCAGCTCCTCTGTGATGGGTGTACAAATCAGGCCTCTGCCTTCTTTGGCCATAAAGTTGATGGTTTCCGGTTTCGCATATTCCGCGATTGCCAGGAAATCCCCTTCATTTTCCCTATCTTCATCATCACAGACTATGATGACTTTTCCTGCTTTTAAATCTTCCAAAGCCTCATTTATTTCACTGAACATGATTTATTGCCCCTCCTTTTGCTAATTATAAGAAGCCGTTCTCTTTAAGGAATCCTTCTGATATTCCTTCTTTAGGCGGTGTGGTCCCCTGCTGCTGCCTGTTCATGAAGGAATATAGGTATTTTGCAAGCATGTCAAATTCGAGATTGACAATGTCACCAACTGTTTTGAAGCCTAGTACCGTTTCACTCGCTGTGTGGGGAATGATCGAGACGGTAACGGTATTGTCTTCATTGCCGAATACAGTCAGGGAAATCCCATCCACAGCGATAGATCCTTTCATAATAAGCAAATGGCTTAAGGCAGCCGGCACAGATATTTGTATATAAATAGCATTTTCACTCGATGTCTTTTTGAGGATCTGACCTGTACCATCCACATGCCCTGTCACAAAATGCCCGCCAAATCGGCCATTTGCCGACATCGCCCTCTCCAAGTTGACTTTTGTTCGTTCTTTAATGGCAGATAGCGAAGTGCTTTTGAATGTTTCGGGCATGACATCTGCTAAAAATTCATTTTTTGCAAATTCCGTAACTGTAAGACACACGCCATTAACCGAAATGCTGTCCCCCAATTGAACATCTGATAAAACTTTGGAGGCCTGAATCGTCAGTTTCATCGCCTTGCCTTGCTGAACTACTTTTTTTACTGTTCCAAGCTCCTCAATAATTCCTGTAAACATTATTGCGTGGCCTCCCTCAGCGGTTTTGCGGTAATTCTAAGGTCTCCGCCAATCCTTTTGATTTCTGCGAATTCCAGTACAGGGGAGTCTTTTACATAGTCGGCACCATCCCCGCCAATAAATGGAATCGCCTTATTGCCTCCAATAATTTTAGGAGCCATATAGAGGATCATCTGCTGAAAGAAACCTTCTTTAATAAATGAAGCATGGATCTCAGACCCGCCTTCAACAAATAAAGTCATGATGTTTCTTTCACCTAAGTTTTTTAATACTTCTTTAATCGGCACCTCATTAGCAGGAAAAGAAAAAACTTCTGCATTATACTTCCTTATTTCCTCTGCTTTTGTCGAATCTATTTCGCAGCCGGTAAAGATGATGGTCTTAACAGACTGATCTCGGATGACATTTGCGTCAGCCGGAATTCTGAGATTTGTATCTAAAACAATTCGAATGGGATTTTTTCCGCCTTGGGGCAGCCTGGCGGTTAAAAGGGGATTATCGTGAATGATCGTATTTACACCTGTAAGTATTGCGTCATGTTCATGCCGTAGACGGTGTACATCCTGCCTGGATTCTGGAGAGGTAATCCATTTGCTGTCACCGGTTTTTGCAGCTGTTTTCCCATCAAACGATGAAGCTGCTTTAATGGTTACGTATGGTGTCTTTGTTTTTATAAAATGGAAAAATGGTTCGTTTAGGGCATCTGCTTCCTTTTTCAACAGACCGGTCACCACGTCAATACCGGCATCCTGCATCCTTTCGATTCCTTTGCCTGAAACCAGAGGATTTGGATCGGCAGAAGCAATAAAAACCCTATTAATTCCTGAATTAATAATTAAGTCTGCGCATGGTGGAGTCCTGCCAAAATGGCTGCACGGTTCAAGAGTGACATAAATATCAGCCCCTTTAACCTCATCGCCAGCCGCAGCAATCGCATGGACTTCTGCATGGGGAGTTCCCGCCTTCAGGTGAGCACCCATCCCAAGAATTTCACCATTTTTAACAACAACCGCACCCACCTGCGGGTTAGGACTGGTTTGTCCTTTGGCTGCCGCTGCCAGACTTATGGCTAACTTCATATATTCCTGGTGGTTCAAATTATATGAATCCTCCTTTCCTTACAATTTCTCCAAATTAAGTATGAAACGGCAAAACCCCGCACACCAGCTAGGTGTAACGGGGCAAAAACACATGACGAAATAAGCGTTAAAAAAAGGGTTTTTTTGAACGCATTACTATACTCATTCCTTCTCCCATCCAGACTTTCACTGTCGGCTTTGGAATTTCACCAAATCCACCGCTATTATTAAGCACCTATCTCTGCTAATAAAACCGGGTCACGGACTAAGAGGGCGTACCCTCATCACCGCCGGTTGGGAATTTCACCCTGCCCCGAAGGAAATCCTATTCTATTATAAGAATCTTATCATGAATAGCCGGAATATACAAAGAGAATTGGTTGTGAAAGAATTGAAACTTTTGCTTTAAACAGCCGTATAGTTAAAATATAGAAGAAGGAATGAAAGGGCGATACTAATGATTGAACCGAAAGAACAGCTGATAAATGAATTAAAGAAATGCGAAGAATGGGAAAAAGACCAAGGTGATTTGTGGTTTTGGGAGAAGCTCGGGAGGCTTCCTTTCAAACTTATTGATAGATTTACACCGGAGTTCATACAAAAAAAGGTTGGAGTGATTCTTGATGAACTTGGCACGTATATTCAATCAGGAGGAAGATATTTAAGTTCAGCAGCAGCCTTAAAGAATTATTATCCTGGACAAAATATCCATACCCTGCAGGATCTAGAAGCCCTGCCCATAGTAAAGATGGATGAAGCCGCGGAAAAGCTAACCTCAAACCGAAAAAGAACCGCTGCATTGCAGGGTGCGGGAACAGGAGTCGGAGGGATTTTCACCCTGACCATTGATATCCCCCTTCTCCTCGGCATTCAATTAAAAACACTGCAGGATATTGCGATTTGCTATGGCTTCGATCCCGCAGATAAAAATGAAAGAATGTTCATCGTCAAAATCCTTCAATTTGTTTCCAGTGATATTGTTGGAAAAAAAGCTATTCTACAGCAGCTTACCATGTTTGGCGCTAAAGAAGAAGGACCGAAGAGGGAAGTCGTTTCTGAGCTTCAAGGCTGGAGAGAGGTTGTATTTTCGTACAGGGACCAAATAGGCTGGAAAAAACTTTTCCAAATGATCCCTATTGCCGGATTGCTTTTTGGGGCATTCATAAATCGCTCTGCCGTTAATGATATTGCAGAAGCCGGCATAATGCTATACAGAAAAAGGGTAATCGTTAATCGTCTTCACCAGGATATGATTGCAGATACAAAACCGGAGAGCTAGTATGGCTCTCCGGCTAATTTATGGAAGCTTTTTGATTTCCTTCTCCATATATTCTTCATTTAAGGCTCCCAAAACTTTTTCTCTTATAACTCCATCAGAGTCAATAAAATAGCTTGTGGGATAGGCCATAATATTATAATCCCCACCAACAGCGCCTTTTACATCCATGGGAATTGTAAAAGTCAGCCCCAGCTCTTTCACGAACTTCTCAGCATCTCCATTATTCTTTTCAGTGTTTGTGAGATTTACGGCAAGAATATCGAAGTTTTTATCTTTGTACTTTTTATACAGCTTTTCCATATGCGGCATTTCCGCGCGGCATGGAGGACACCAGCTTGCCCAGAAGTTCAGAAGCACCGCTTTGCCCCTGTAGTCACTGAGCTTTACCGGATTCCCTTCCATATCTGTCAGTTGAAAATCCGGAGCAAGGTTGCCTTTCTCCAAACCAATAGGCAAATCCTCAGGATCTTCAATTTTATCGTATTTTTGCATTTGTCCGGCTTGCTCAACTACTCCCTGTTCCTTAAGAATGGTCTTGTCAACAATGAACAGCAAAAGGACAATAACTGCAGCTCCCAGTAAAAACTTTTTCATTCCAACACCTCTAAATTGATTTCCCTATACTTAAACTGAATTTATCATACTATACAGGGAATCCAGAATCTATAAATGTGCACATGGTTTTAATGATTGCGATAAAGAAACAGAGCCGCAAAAATGGCATAAATTCTGCGCTTTTCTTTTGCATCCAGACTAATATTAAAGGAAAGGACAGGTGTGTTTGGATCCTTAAAGCGCTTCCCCCACTCAAATGGCATCCACCCTTTGCGAAGACGGGCAATTCTATTCGATTGATCATCCAAAACCTGCAGATCTGTGTGTAAAAAGGTTTTAGGAACGGCATACTGCATATCTTCACTCTGAAACAGCAGAGTGCTCCCATCCTTTTTAAATTCGATTATTTCCCTGCAGTGGCCATCTGAAGACAAGACTTCGATTCCCTTGTTACGGATGATGATAGATGCCTCAAGATTTTCAGTATGGTCATAAATCCCCAGCCTTTTTGGGAAAAATCGGTCTATAAAATAAGGGAGGAACCAGCGAAGCTTCCGCATTTTCATATCTCTGATTTCACCTATCATCATTCCTTCAGGATCAAAAATAACCATTCTGAGAGAAGGAGCCGGCAAAAAAGCGATCAGCACACTTGACTGCTCTAAAAAAGATAGAGGGGCTTGTCCTTTATAGTAATAATTACTTGCTGCCTCGGCTGCCCTTTGTTTATTCAGCAGATACATTTGATGACACAAAAAGCTATAAATAATAAAAGGGAACAAGATAATAATGAAATTAGCCCCTGGAAATTTGTTGAAGAATATCAATAAAACAAAAATTGGGGGCATAAGTGCTGTAAGGCTTGCATTCAAAGAGATGTCAGCTGTTTTCAGGTAATAGTGCTGGATATTCATCAGTAAGTCTCCCCTGCATTATTTGATTCTTTCTATATTCTATTAATCAGGTCCAATAAAAATGAATTTTAAGAGGATTTTATTAGCGGGAGCTCTTTTTATTTTGCAAAATTCACTTAAAAAAATAAGCTGACGGAAAGTTTCCGCCAGCCTGATTAATAGAATTATTTTAGCGCATTAACTGCATTTATTAGCCCGTGGCCTGACTGCTCGTCATACCCAGGCTTAAAGATATCTTCTGATGAAGTTTGAATAATGTGCTTAACTTTTGCGGGAGAAATTTTGTCTTTACCATGTTTTGCGATGATCACACCAGCAAGTGCTGCAACTTTCGGAGCAGCCATGGAAGTTCCACCCTTATAGCCATAGCCTCCGCCAGGGATTGTTGCTAATGCCAAGTAAGTATTATCCCTGCCGGCTCCGGTATTTGGATCATAGTTTGGTCCCAAGTCTCCTCCTGGAGCCATAACATCAATTTTGCCGACACCATAATTCGAATAGAAAGCAAGATTCTTTAAAGCTCCACCCGCAGACACCCTGATCATCAATTGACTGCTTGGACTTCTGTGTGTGGCACCATTATCAGAACCGGAAAGCTGCCCCGGACTTTTTAAATCAACAGCATTATTGCCTGCTGAACCAACTACAGTAACACCTTTTTGAATGGCATATTTGATGGCTCTGTTAAACATTTGTACGTCCGCTACAGTATCCTTTGTTGCATACTCAGGATTCTGGAACCAATCATATCCGCCAAGAGACATGTTAACAACATCTACATTATCATCCGCAGCTGTCATTAAAGCTTCGGCAATATGGGAAGTAGCTGCCCCTCCTTCAGGACCGAATACACGGTAAGCCGCTACCTTCAAGTCTGGTCCAACCCCCATCGTTCTTCCTTTTGCTGCGATGGATCCCGCAACATGTGTTCCATGGCTGTTTTCATCCATTGGATCCGGATAGCCGGGAACAAATGATTTACCATATGCGTAATTTCCCTTTAGATCCGGGTGGTTATAGTCGATACCTGTATCAATTACCCCAACAACGATATCTTTGCCATCAGCAGCCTTTCCAGTCCCTCCTGGAAGATTCCATGATGCTCCATCATTTGTTACTTGTTTGATGTCCCACTGCAGACGATTATATAAATCCGCACCATCTAATGGAAGATCAGCTTCCACTGCAGGAGCTTCGGGATAAATGACATTTTCAGCGCCGGCAGATGATACTAGGGAAGACTTTCTGATTTCATTAAGAAAATTAGGATTAGCTGAAGAGACTTCAACAGCTCCTAATTTGTTCAGTTTATTCTGTACTTGCCCTCCAGCCTTTTTCACTAAATCTGTATACCCTGCAGGAAGCTTTGCTTCATCTTTAAATACGACCAAATAGTTCTTTACAGCAGTTTGGGCTTGTCCAACACCGGCAGAACCCGCAAAAACAGCTGAGGCACATAATGCCAAACTTAATGCAGCCGTTACGATGCCCTTTTTCATATTCATTTTGTATATTGCCCCCTTATATTTTCTAATTTTCATTATATTCAAAATAAATTTTCCAGCAATCTTTGTTATTCGACAAATCCCTTTGCCCCAAAAAGGAACTCCACAACTTAGAACTCATATTTTTTACATTAAAATCCATAGATTTAAACAACCACAGGTATATTAGCCTTGTTTTCAACAAATTCTCTTTTTCCTCCCAATCCTTACTGTCGAAAAGATAAGAGTTTCATCCTAATTAAAAAACCGCACCATGATAGATACGGTTAAAATTGATTGATTCTTTTAAATGATTTTCTGGCATCATCATATCCCTGGAGATATAACTTTTCCAGTTTTTGAGGATTACGTTCCATCCGTCCCACTTGTAACGGCTCCTGCGGCTGGACGACAAGGACTGTCCCCTTCTTTTCTTCCTGCTCTACATAGCGGAGGGTCTCGTTATAGGTCAGGTAACGTTCTGCCAGTGCTTTTTGCAGCCCGGTATAATGCGGATATTTCCTTTTTACCATAAAAGCAAATTTAGATGGTTTTTTGGAATAGCCCCGGTTTCTTGTCAGGATTACTATATTTTTTTTGAATCCATCCTGCTGTGCTTTTTTAATTGGAATGGGATCGCTTATTCCTCCATCAAGGAGGATTCTTTTATTAATAGCAACCTCAGGTGCAATAAAAGGCAGGGAACTGGATGCTTTTAAAACCTTCAGCATATCTTTCCCATAGTCTGTTCTATTGAAATAAACAGGATTGCCTGTATGGCAATCTGTTGTTCCAATTACAAATTCAGACTGGTTTTTATAAAACTCTTCGTAGTGATAGGGGACAAGCTTATTCGGTATTTCATCAAAAATAAAATCCATTCCGAAAAACTGACGCGATTTAGAAATTGCGCCATGAGATATATCGCGGATCTGTTACATAATCCAAATTTACAATTCTATTTCTGCCCTTTTGTTTGGACAAATAAGAAGCGGCATTGCATGCGCCTGCAGAAACACCAATAACATAAGGAAAGCTGAGGTCCTGTTCAAGAAAATATTCGAGAACACCGGCTGTATACACTCCACGCATTCCTCCGCCTTCAAGCACCAGGCCCGTTTCACTGATCACCTTTCATCTTCCTTTCTATCTTTTAAAGCAATACTACCAAAATAGCACTCTCCGATATACAATTATGCCCAAAAGGAAGGAACCTGCATGAAATCAGGCAAGTTCCCTTCCTTTAAATATCGCAATGGATGCAAATATGGAAATCGTAATGGCAATCACAGAAACAATGATACTCGGCAATAATTCATCAGGGAAATTACCGCCCATGATAAAAGCATTTGTATAAGCAGACAGTAGGGCCGGACTCCACTCCAGCAGATGAGAAAGCGAAGTGCTTAATAGAGTTGCTATGGCTATAATGCCAATAGAGATAAATCCAACCGCTCCAGGCGATTTTATAAAAGTATTGAACAGGATTACTATAGTGATTATAAGAGTAAGCCAGAGGCCATAAACAAAGAAGGATTTAAGAAAATCCGCAAAAGGAATAAATTCAAATAATACGCCCACATAGTACCAGGATAGGAAGTAACCCAGAAAATATGATAACCATATGAGCATCATCAAACTGGTCCACTTAGCTGTTACAAACCCGGCGTACGATACTGGCTTTACGAGGATTAGTCCTGCAACACCGCTTTTCCTTTCACCGGCAATGCTTCCCATTGTAATTAAAACAATAATAAGCACACCAAGCGTATTGAACTGACTGAGACTTGCAGCAAGCGCTTCACCGGCTGAAGGAACAGGAAGCTCGATGACTGCCCCTTCAGGCAGCCCGCCAAGTGAATCAATAATTTGAGGCAAATAATATAAGGTTAGAGGCTCTTTTACAGCTATCAAAATAAAAGTTAGCGGCACCCAGATCCATTTAAAGTTTCTGGCCAGCTCGAGCATTTCTTTTTTTAATAAAGTCACCCATTGCTTCATTTTTTCACCACCTTCATGAAAACATCTTCAAGGCTCGTTCTGCTGATTTCAAACTTAACCAGCGGCCATTTCCGTTTCGCAATTTCAGTTAGAAATAAATTCCTGGCATCCTCAATATCCTTCACCAAAAAGCTTGCACTATTTCCATTCACTTCCATTGAGGAAACAAGCGGAAACAGAGATATCTCTTCAGCAAATTCAGCAGCATTCGCTTTAAAAACCAGGTCAATCTTAGCCTGCTGATGCCTGGTTCTAAGGTCTGCCAATGTTCCGGATTCAACCAATTCACCACCATGGAGGAATAAAATTTCATCACATATTTCTTCTGCATCGTTTAGAATATGGGTGGAAAACAGAATTGCCGTTTCTTTTTTCAGCCTGTTCAACAGCTCCAGCACTTCCCTGCGTCCAAATGGATCAAGCGCTGAAACCGGTTCATCGAGCATGACAAGCCTGGGGCGGTGAATGATCGCCTGTGCAATGCCAAGCCGCTGCTTCATGCCTCCTGAGTATTTTCCAATCCGGCGGTTTTTAGCTTCGGATATACCGGTAAGTTCTAGAAGCTCCTTTGCTCTGTCTTTTGCTTCTGCTTTGGGAAGTCCTGCAAGCTGACCTGCGTATTCAAGAAATTCCCTGCCTGTCATCCATTCATAAAAAACAGGAAATTGAGGAAGATAGCCTATTAATCTTCGAAAATCCGCTTTTTCTCCCCCTTCATACACAATCGTACCGGAATCCGGCTTCACCAGGCCGGCAAGCATTTTGAGTGTAGTTGTTTTTCCTGCTCCATTTGCTCCGAGAAGGGCAATACATTTTCCTTCTTTTAATTGAAAATCCAGACCTTTTATGACCTCTTGTTCCTTAAACCGTTTTTTAAGCCCTGTTATGCTTACAACCGGCATATTCAGCTTCTCCTTCCGAAAATAAAGTAAATGATTGGCCCGAGCAGATTAATAAATAAAATGACGAGAGCCCATACCCATTTTGGTCCATTTGCTTTTTCTATTTTCACTAGATCAATAATGGCGACAGCCATCAATATTAGCTGAATAATGACAATAGGTGCAAGAATTGCCCAGTTAATGCTTTCTAATATTTCCATTTCGATGTCCTCCCTTATTGTACTGTCATTCATAAGACGTTTAAGTACAAAAATCGTTCAAAAGGATTTCAACTATTTTTCTAATGAAAAGACACCCCATTATTGGAGTGTCTATAAGTCTAATAGCCGAGGTTTAATCCATTTCTTTTTCATACACAGCCATCATATTTTTAATTTCGTCTGTTACCTGATCAATGAGTGAGGATGGTGAAAGCACTTTGGCCTGATTACCCCAATTGAGGAGCCATTTGACAAGTCCATCACTCACAATGGCTTTTGCTGATAAAACGAAATGGTTTCCATCCAGTTTTCTTATGTCTGCATCCCGGCCAAATTTATCAATTATCACGTTGATCAAATCATTGTGGAATCGGATTTTTATCCACTCTTCAGATCCGGCATACATATGAAAGGTTGAACTCACATACTTGGATACATCAAAGGGTTCATATGCAAATTGTTCTTCCGTAATATGAACATTACGGAGACGGTCAATCCGATAATGGCGGATTTCTTCTTTGGCAAAATAGTAGGCTATTAAATAATAAAAGTCATTTACCCATGTGAGCGCCAGCGGTTTGACCCTGTATTGCCCGCCATTGTGGCTTAAAACAAATTCCTTGTTGAGATTATATCGTCCATATTGAAATGTGACGATTCTCCGCCCGGAAATGGCTTCATGCAAGTCATTAATAGCCAGCCGAACCAGTTTACTTTCACTTTTCACAGAGGAATCGATCAATATTTCATTATGCAGCTTTTTGGCATGATGAATGCTTGTCAGCTTTTTAATTTTCCGGATCAGCTGTTTTGTCTCATCTTTGGTGATGAAGCGTGCAGAAGCAACGGCATCAATCAGCATGCGCAATTCATAAAGCTCGAATAGACGGTATTGATGGCTGTAGAACTTTGGCATTCCCTCTTTTTCCTGGTTAATGGTAATATCAAATTTTGCTTCAATTAGATGTTCAATATCGTCTCTTAATGAATTTTTGTTTAATTTCACATCTGGTCCATATTCCTTTTTAAAGCATTCAGTAATATCGTCCAGTGTATATTCATTTTCTTCATCGGTCTGCTCTCTTAAAAATTCCATAAGCTTGAGCATCCTTTGTTTGTTATCGAGTCTATTCATTACTTCACCCCGTTCCTATATTATCCATTAAAAAAAGCCCAGCGGCAACTAGCCCTGGACTCTGTTCATCATTTTAAAATCCTGAAAACTAAAGGAATTCTGTATTCCTTGCCTTCATATGCTTTGACAGCAGCTACTATTGTAAAGATAAAAGCAAGGATTCCCACGATCCAAATCGTAATGACCCCAATTAAAATGATCATTAGCACTACGCTGATGGCGCTGTAAATCGTATAAGAAATTAAAAAATTCAAATATTCCTTTCCATGGTAATCTACAAACTCCGAGTCATTTTTTTTCAATAGCCAAATGATCAGCGGTCCGACAAAAGCGGTAAAAAAGCTGGTTACATAGATTGCTGCTGCTATAAGCCTTTCATCATTGGAAGGCATTTTATAATCATTCATTCTGTTTCCTCCTAAGCTAACCTAAATATAAATGATGTTTCTTTTATATTATTTACGATATTCATTGTAAAAGGTTTCATGTATTTTTATATTTTTTTATATCCGCTCTGCAGCCTTAATTTCCTGTTCTCGATTGGGACAACTTGAATACACATGTTAAAGACAGGCATTGCGCATATACCTTTGCCTATTCTTATACCTGCCTAGGAAGGTGATATACAGATGATGTCAAAGCTGGAGGCTTTCATTCTGGGAATCATTCAGGGGCTTACCGAGTTCCTGCCTATTTCCAGTACTGGACATTTATATTTGGGGAGACATCTATTTGGCCTTGATGAAGCAGGCCTTTTCCTTGATACAATGCTGCACATAGGAACTTTACTGGCAGTCCTGGTCGTATACAAAAATGAATTGCTTCAAATTATTAAGAAGCCCTTCGGCAAGCTATCAATGCTTCTGATAGTCGGGACGATTCCAGCCGTAATCGTGGGACTCCTGCTGAGTGACATGTTCGATTCAATTTCGAAATCCGGTGTTACAATCGGCTGGGAATTTCTGTTTACAGGGTTTATACTCTGGATTGCTGATGGTGTTAAAAAAGGAGCAAAAAAAATGGACAGCATCACGTACGGAGATGCCTTGTTTATCGGCTCCTTTCAGGCTGCTGCCATTTTTCCGGCAGTCTCAAGGTCCGGCTTAACCATTGCAGCAGGCCTCTTTAGGAAGCTTGACAGGGAAACTGCTGCCTATTTTTCATTTCTGTTATCCATTCCTGCCATCGCTGGCGGCATTGTCATGCAGTTTGGCGAATTAATGTCCGGTCATACAGAAGCTATAACCCTTGGCAGCATGTTAATGGCAACATTGTCATCAGCGATTTTCGGTTATGCAGCAGTCGTGTGGATGATTAATTTTCTAAAACGAAAATCCTTAAAGATATTTGCTGTATACGTTTGGATATTAGGGTTCATCATTATATTCCTTCAAATGACCGGGATTTTTTAATTTTCAAATGGGGAGGTATCAGAATGGAAGAGATAATTGCCGGCATTTTTGAATTACTTTCCCAGCTGGGTTATGCCGGCATTGCACTTGGTTTAATGGTTGAAGTGATCCCAAGCGAAATTGTCCTGAGCTATGGCGGCTTTTTAGTCAGCACCGGAAATATCCATTTTATAGGAGCCCTCCTTGCAGGGGTTGCAGGCGGAACACTTGCCCAGCTGTTTCTTTACTGGCTGGGCGCATATGGCGGAAGGCCTGTTCTTGACAAATACGGAAAATATCTTCTGATTCAAAAAAAGCATTTGGATGCGTCAGAGAAATGGTTCGAAAAGTATGGGACTGGAGTAATTTTTACGGCCAGATTTATACCAGTGATACGGCATGCCATTTCAATCCCAGCCGGAATAGCCAAGATGCCTTTATCGGTCTTTACTGTTTACACACTAGCAGCTATGGTGCCATGGACGGTTCTCTTTCTATTATTGGGGATGGAGCTTGGTGACCACTGGAGAGACATCAAAGAATATGCAAAACCATTTATCTTGCCGATCATAGCTATTGCTTTGATCTCCGGCGCTATTTATTTGTTTTATATGAAGAGGAAAAGTTAACATACCAAAAGTGTAGAATTCCAATTTTACACTTTTTTTATTTGAGCTAGTGATGGTAAGAAATTTCTTCACACTTTTTCTAATCATTTTTGTAAAATAAAGCAAATACTTAGGATCAAAGGACGATACTTATGAAAATATTATTGAAAAATGCAGTCATATATCCTGTGACTTCCCCCACCTTTCATGGGGATGTAATAGTAGAAAACGGAAAAATAAAAAAGATGGGCAAGAACTTAAAGTCTGATTCAAATGTAAAAATTATAGACTGCCATAGCCACCATCTGCTTCCAGGCTTCATTGATGTCCATACTCATCTGGGTCTTTATGATGAAGGCACCGGATGGGCAGGCAATGATGCCAATGAAACAATTGAACCCTTAAGCCCGCATATTAGAGCGATGGATGGTGTATACCCTCTTGATCCCGCCTTTTCTGATGCCGTGAAATATGGCATAACAACTGCACACATCATGCCGGGAAGCGCCAATGTAATTGGAGGAACAACCTCTGTTATTAAGACATCCGGGAAAAACATCAGCAAGATGATTATCCAGGAAACAGCCGGCCTTAAAATTGCCCTCGGTGAAAATCCAAAACGGATTCATAGTCATGGCAACAAGGATTCCATAACAAGAATGGGGATAATGGGAATGCTGAGGGAAGCTTTTTATGAGGCTTTACAGTGCGATAATCCTGACTCTCTAAGATTTGCACCGCTTGTCAAGGCTCTTAAAAGAGAAATTCCCGTCAGAATACATGCACACAGGGCGGACGATATCATTTCTGCCATCCGCTTTGCAGAAGAATTCAATCTGGATCTTCGAATCGAACATTGCACAGAAGGCCATTTAATTGCAGACGAATTGGAAGGGCTGAATTTAAAGGTATCAGTCGGGCCCACTTTAACAAGGCGGTCCAAAGTAGAGCTGAAAAACAAAACCTGGAAAACGTATCAGCAGCTGACAGAGCATGGAGTGGAAGTCTCAATCACTACCGATCATCCATACACACCTGTACAATATTTGAATATGTGTGCAGCTATCGCAGTCCGTGAAGGCCTTTCCGAGCAAAAAGCCTTAGAAGGAATCACCATTTTGCCGGCCAGAAACCTCAGAATCGATCATCAGCTGGGAAGCATTGCGGAAGGAAAAGATGCTGACTTAGTTCTCTGGAATCATCATCCATTTCACTTTCTTTCCAAGCCAAAATGGACAATGATAGGCGGAAATTTTGTGTATAGGGAGCCGTAGAACGGTGTCGAATATTGCTGGAGTTATTTGACATAAAATCGCAAAAAAAATAATCAAAAAACCTATTTCCTTTTTGAAATTTTTTTAGTATTATACCTAAAGTGAAGTGAAAATTTTGCTTCTTACATGACAGACAATCAAATATCGGAAACGATAGTAATAGGGAAGGCAAATGGTGCGCCACCAGTTATCTGGTTCTAGTGGGTTCGATTCCCACCCCGAAATTTTTTAGCAGCATAATAAAAAATTTCGAGGGTGGACCGAAGGCTCTATTTGGCATGGAGTAGGACTGCCCTCAATTGGAGGGATAACCTATGCTCAAGAAACGTGATCTTCACGACTGCCATGCTTTATTTGAATTAATGACGCACCCTGATGTCTTCCCTTTTGTTCGCCAAAAAGCCAATTGTTATGATGAGTTTATATTTATTACAAAGCAGACAATCGAATCCGAAGAGCGCGGTGAATTGATTTCACGCACAATTCTTGATGAATGGGGCGCTCCGATTGGGACGATTAATTTGTATGACATCCAGGAGAATGCCGGCTTTCTCGGCACATGGCTTGGCAAACCTTATCATGGCAAGGGGTATAACAAATTAGCAAAAGATGCTTTCTTTGAAGAGCTCTTTTTTGAAACAGGCATTGAAACTATTTTTATGAGGATCCGCAAGGAAAATATCCGCTCGCAAAAAGCTGCAGAAAAGCTTCCTTATGTCATTCTTGCAAATGAAACGAGAAAGTCAGTGTATGATCAGCTGAATGCAGATGGTGATATTTACAATCTATATGAGATCCCAAAAGATTTATATACTCTTCATGTTATGCGTCATGGAGCAGCAGTCCAAGAATCGTCCCAATTATTGGAGGCTTAAAGAAAAGCGGAAGCGCCTTGAAGTACAAGAGTATAGATTCTGAAGTAATAAATACGCAAAGCACTTGCATACAAGCAAGTGCTTTTTTTAATTTCAGTTGATAATATTTAATTCCGGTTCATCTGTTTTTTCTCTCATTCCATGCTGGGACAGCAATTCATCCAGCTCTTCATTGGTAAGAGTTTCAAAACGTCCGTCCAAGAATGAAACTTGAGTCTGATTTGGATTAATCCTATTTGTATTGAAGCTCATCGTTCTGCCTCCTTCAAGCCGTGTTTTGGAAATGGCTGTTTTTACTGTTTATACTCGCCGATTGAAGGATTTTTATTCCCGTTATGCAAAGGTTCACATAATTGAAACATTTATTAGGGAGTCACTAACTGAAAAGACCTGCTTGGGGCCGGCTTCTCTTTAGTATGATATAATTCTCTAGTCACATTATTGAAAGAGGATAAATTCATGAATCAGACATACAGCAAAAAACAAAAACTGCATCAGCTGCTGGTTATTTTAGTTCCAATATTAGTAACCCAGCTGGCGATGTACTCTATGACATTTATTGATACTTTAATGACCGGCCGCTATGATTCACAGGACCTGGCAGGTGTAGCGATAGGATCTTCTCTATGGGTTCCTGTATTCACCGGGCTCAGCGGAATACTCCTTGCTGTTACCCCGATTGTGTCCCACCTTGTGGGTGCAGGGAAACAGCGTGAGGAAGTTGCTTTTTCTGTTATTCAGGGTGTTTATTTGTCCATCATTATGGCCGTCATTGTTTTTGCCGGAGGAGCATTCTCCTTAAATCCCATCTTAAGTGGAATGAATCTCGAGAACAGGGTCGAGGATACAGCTTTCAACTACCTTGCAGCCTTAAGCACAGGGTTGATTCCCCTGTTTGTCTACAATGTATTAAGATCGTTTATTGATGCTCTTGGGAAGACCAGAGTCAGTATGATCATCACCCTTCTTACACTGCCAATCAATGCTTTTTTTAACTATATACTCATTTATGGCAAATTGGGGTTTCCGGAACTCGGAGGAGCAGGTGCAGGCTATGCTTCATCTATTACTTACTGGCTGATCATGGTTATTTCGATTATTATTATTCATAAAAATTCCCCGTTCTCGAACTATGGAATTTTCAGAAGAATGCATGCTGTTTCTATCGGCAAATGGAAGGAAATCCTTCTTATCGGGATCCCGATCGGCTTATCGATTTTTTTCGAAACCAGTATCTTTTCAGCTGTTACTTTATTAATGAGCACATTTGAAACAGCCGTAATCGCAGCTCACCAGATTGCCCTCAATTTCGCATCACTTCTTTATATGATCCCGCTAAGCATTTCAATGGCATTAACAATCGTTGTGGGCTTTGAAGCGGGTGCTAAGAGATTCAGGGATGCTAAAGAGTACAGCTGGATCGGTGTCGGGATTGCTGTATTTATGGCCTTAATATGTGCAGCTGTTCTTTTGGCTTTCCCAAAAGAGGTGGCATCGATTTATACAAAAGACGACCATGTACTGCAATTAACAGCCGCTTTTTTAATTTATGCCATGTTCTTTCAGCTTTCAGATGCCATTCAGGCACCCGTCCAGGGAGCGCTGCGGGGATATAAGGACGTTAATGTCACCTTCATTATGTCGCTTATTTCTTATTGGATCATCGGACTGCCGTTTGGCTATTACCTGGCCAATCATACGGATTGGGGAGCCTATGGTTATTGGATTGGTTTAATTACAGGACTTGCAGCTGGGGCCATTACTTTAACAAGCCGGCTGATCTATCTGCAAAACAGAAAATACCCTGCATATATGGAAGCGAAGTAAATATGAAAAGGCAGAAGAATACGGTTCTTCTGCCTTTCGCTTTTATTCCTGATAAATTTTCCCCAGGACGTCTTTTCCTCCAGTAACCGGGATTATGCTGCCTGTAATAAAGTCTGATTTTTCATCGGTCAGAAAACTGATGACTCGGGCAATATCCTCACCTGTACCCGGCCTTCCGACTGGTGATGCATGATCATGAACCTTCGCAGCTTCTTCGATATTTCTTTCCTTCCATTCACCGATAATATCTCCCGGACAAACCATATTTGCGGTAATTCCGTTACCGGCCTCTTCAAGTGCAATGGATTTCGTTAAAGACGCAGCCCCCGTTTTTGCAGCCGCAAAAGCAGAACGGTATATCCACCCAGATGCTGATTCTACACGATCAAAGCCTATCGTGATAATTCTTCCCCACCTATTTTCCCTCATTTTCGGTATAAACAACTTAGATAAATAAAAGATTGCATTTAAGTTGCCATTAATAAGGTAATTCCATTGTTCAAAAGAATAATCCAGCATCTCTTTTCTTTCGTGCACATAAGGACCGGCATTATGAATGACTATATCGATGACTTGAAATTCATTAAGCGCTCTTTCAGACATCTTTATACAGTCCGCCGGTAAAGAAATATCTCCCTGCAAAGCAATATTTTTAGTGCCGAATTTTTCGGTCAGTTCCCTGCATAATGAGACAGCTTCCTCTTGACTGCTACGGTAATTGATCACCAGATCGATGCCTTTAGCGGCAAGCATATTCGCCGTTCTTTTTCCGATCCCTGTTGCCCCTCCCGTGATTAAAGCTGCTTTATTTCTCACAAAATTACCCCTCAGTATTTAATTATTTTATATACATCGATACCAATATAGTAGTAATTACAGTGTATTAATGCAAATAATAAGAAGCTTTCGCCCATGATTCAGCAAGTACAAGCAAGAGAATCCATTATTAACAGATAGGCGTTTATCTGCATAGAATATATGGCTTAGTATTGAATCATTAGCCGTTGCGGCAGTTTAGCAAGGAAAGGATGAGAAGGATGTTCCCGTGGAATCTTTTTCCGTTTAATAAAGATATGAAGAATCCTCCCAGCCAAATGAAACCGGAGGAAATTGATAAATATATTAAAAATATTATGGGGCAAATGTTTCCTCAGAATATGCAGGGAATGACTGGAGCACCGGATTTTATGAAAGGCTTTAATGCTGCAGCCCCTGGAACTAATCAACAGTCAAATTCTGCACCACTTAATTCATCCGTCTTCGAAACCCATGATTATGTTTTTGTGAGATTTCCAATAAAAAACGAGGAATGGTTAAAAGAAATGAAGCTTTATCATACCTCCAACCAAATGATTATCGAGCATATTCCCGATAAGGACGATAAACATATTATTACCCTCCCTGCCATTGTCAGGAAAAAAGGATCATCCGCCAGCTGCAAAGAGGGCTATATGGAGATAAAAATACCTAAAAATGTCGATATGCAATATTCAGAGATAGATGTAACGGAAATATTATAAAGGGGGCCTCCTTATGGAACTGGATAAGTGGAAAGATTTAATCAAAATGACCGCACAATATCAGGATCAGGATTTCTGGGAAACGCTTATTTCACCCGGGGATTCCAATCACAATAAGAAACTTTCTTTTTCAGGTCTGGAGCAGGAAAAAATAAATCATTTTCTGTCAAATCAGGATATTTTTCCACGCTGTGACATGTATGAGAACAATGGCAACATCAAAATTGAAGCAGAGCTCCCCGGTATAAGCAAAAACGATATTAAAGTATCTCTTGTACAAAATGAACTAATTATTAAAGGAAAATGTTCAGCATTTCAGCAGCACTTGCGCTACTTTCTGAAAGAAAGACATAGCAGAACTTTTGAAAAAGTTCTGACCCTCCCTATGCCTGTTGATAAATATTCGATAGAATCATCATTTGAAAACGGGATACTTTCCATTTCTCTTCCCATCCTATTCGAAGAGAAAGAAATAATACCCATTATTGTAAAGAATGAAGAGCAGCTTTAATCAAGCAGCTTATCATAGCAGTAAAAAGGATTTTCCCGATCCATGAAGATTGCACCTGCTTTAACATATCCATTTTTCTCAAATAAACTTTGAGCCTTTTTATTCAGCGAGTATGTATCTGTTCTCATATACGATATCCCATTATTCACTGCATGATCTTCAGCAAATGCAATTAACCTGCTCGCAATCCCCTCGCCTCTTATCTCAGGATCTACGGCCAGACGGTGAAATACAAAGCAGGGCTCATCTTTTCTCCATAAGGCATTTTTATATTCCTCCGCCTGGATTTGATCAACAGTAATGGAACCTGCGATATTTCCTTCAAAGATGGCAGTGTACAAACTGCCTGCTTGGACATCAGCTGAAAAATCTTCCTTTTGGGGATAGGTCCGGTTCCATTGATCATTCCCCTCAGATTCCATAATGCTGACCGTCTTCTGGACAATTTCCATTATTTCCTTCAAATCGGCTTTGGTTCCTTTTCTAATTTCCATTTAAATCACCTGTTGTCTTTCAATTTTAACAGCTATTATTAATGTTCCAATGAATGTTGAATACATACATAGTGGGAAAGTCCATACTATAAAGAATAATATTACAAAAAAAAAGACAGCCTGAAAAGGCTGCCTTTTATTCGTTCAAATATTATTTCCCGATGAACATTTGTGTCCAGTAGTTACCGTCAGCAACATGGCCAACACCAAGGTGTGTAAAGTTGGCATTCATAATGTTTTTACGGTGGCCTTCACTATTCATCCAAGCTTGTACAACTTCTTCAGGAGACTGTTGGCCCATAGCAATGTTTTCGCCTGCTGTAGTGTATGAGATGCCGAATTGCTTCATCATATCGAATGGTGAACCGTAAGTTGGGCTGTTATGGTCAAAGTATCCTTTAGACTGCATATCACGTGATTTTTCACGAGCTACTTTGCTTAGTTCTTCGTCCAATTTAAGTGCAGGCACTCCAGCTTTTGCTCGTTCCTGGTTCGTTAATTCAAGAACTTTTTTCTCGTAAGCACTTACTTCAGAAGAAGCAGGTGCTGCTTCTTTTGTCTGCTCTGCAGGTGCTTGCTGCTGTGCAGGCTGCTGCGCAGGTGCTTTTGCAGTTTCTTGTGTTTTGGCTGGTGCTTTTGCAGGCTGCTCTGCTGGAGCTGGAGCTGCAGGCTTCTGAGCTTCCTGTTTATTTACTTGAGCATTTCCCCAATTAATATTGTAGTCTTTAAGGTATTTTTGAAGAATGTTATTGATTTGTTCCTGGCTTAGGTTGCCAGATTGAGAGATTGCAATTTTTTTAGCTTGTTCAGGAGTAGGACAATTTGAAGCTGCGTCCGCCTGGTTAGCTCCTGGTGCTGATACTAATAATGCTGCTGCCGCTGCTACTGAGTAAATAACTTTTTTATTCATGTATATAAATCCTCCCTGTGTTTGTTTTCTTTGTTGTGTGGTGCTGTGTGACTTGCACAATCATCATAACACAGGGTTTTTCGTAATATTTTTGGACAGATTTTACAAATTCTTGAATCCAGCTTATCCGATAGACTTAGAAACTGGTAAATATCAGCCTGCAAGTTTCATAAATACTTATCTTAATGGGTTTATGAACACTTAAAAATGGGTAAATAGCTTTCTGTCTTTTATTGTCTTTATTGGAAGCTTCCTTATCCAGTACCATTTATATACTAAAAGATCAGTATTGACAGGTTTTTAGCCTGATACTATTTTTTACTTTTATTACACCAATGTAACAAATATGATAGGTATATGTACCCGCAAATGGGTATATATGCCCCTGGAGGAAAAATTCCTGCAGGATTACTCGATTTCAAAACAAAAAAGCAGCCTATGCTGCTTTTTAATGGCTGCCATGCTCATTGTCATCCATATTTTCTTCCTGGCTGCCTGATTCATTTTCAGGTGGACTGGGCCTGCCGATAACAAATTCCTTTTTAGGCATATTATGCATCCTGTGCGCCGTAACGTGTGAATATATATAATAGGTACCTTCTTCTTTAAAGCTCTTCTCCAGACGATAGATTCCGTTTTCAGCATGTTCAACATGTACTTTTTCGTGTTCTTCGGCATTTGCTCTCCAGATCTCAAACTTCACTTCATCTGCATCAGTAACCTCTTCCTCCCCATAAGTAACCTTTGCTTCAAAAACAACCGGTTCACCCGCTTTTGCTTTTTCAGGTTTTATCGATAACTTTACATCCAGGAATTGCGGCTCTTCTTCGGCTGCATTATTATTGCTGCAGGCAGCGAGGCTAATAATTATCATTACCGCAAGCCAAATAAACATTAGTTTTTTCATCAGTAGATCTCCTCTATATTTACTTTATTTCAAGCAGCGGCAGCATGATTCTAACTGTCGTCCCCTTATTTAATTCACTGAACACAGTCAGCTCGCCTTGATGGAGCTTAACCAGCTTTTCTGCAATTGCCAGACCAAGCCCTGTGCCTCCATCTGATCTTGTTCTGCCTTTATTCACTCTATAAAACCTTTGTTTAATTTTGCTTAAATGTTCTTCTGAAATCCCTATTCCTGTATCCTCTATTTCAATCAGGCATTGATCTCTCTCTTGAGATAAACGGATGCTGATTCTGCCTTCTGCTGTATATCTGATGGAATTATCCATAATATTTTGGATAACCTGCTCAATCCTGCCTTCATCACCGTTTATGATTACTTCAGGATTCAGGCGATATTGCAGATCCACATTTTTTTCACGGAGGACCGGCTTGTATTTCTCAATAGCGTCCTCTATTAACTGCGCCAATGGCAGCGGCATTTTTTCGAGTTTGTATTCGTCAGATTCAAGTTTGGATAAATCAAGTAAATCTCCAACGAGACGTTCCATCCTTCGTGATTCTCTAAGTATCAGCTGCAAGTATTTTTTTCTGTCCTCTTCGGATTTTTCCATTCCGGAAATGAGCGCCTCACTGTAGCCTTTTACATAGCTGATAGGTGTTCTTAACTCATGAGATACATTCGCGAGAAATTCCCTTTTCTTTTCGTCTTCTTTTCGTATAGAGGAGGACATATAATTGAAGGCATTGGCCAGCTGGCCAATTTCGTCCTTTGAATCAATGTTTAAATGAACATCATAGTATCCCTTTGAGACATGTTCAGCTGCATCTTTCATATCCAGTAAAGGCTTTGTCAGTTTTTTAACCAGCATCGTGCCTAAAGTGATGCTGATAACAGTAAAGACCGCCGCAGCAGCGAGCCACAGATAGGCAAAATCCCGGGTAATCTCTGAAATCTTCGCGAGGGGAACATATAAATATATAATGCCTTGAAGCCGATTATCATCAAGCAGCGGAATAATGACACCCATAATTTTTCGGTCAAACCTTTTTTCATAGCCCAGTTTTTCAACTGGAATGCCTTTGAGAAGCTCTTCACGCTCTGATTTGCCAATTAGTGTCTGATAGTCAATTTCAAAAGGCAGACAGGCACTAAGCTCTCTGGGATTACTGACTATAAAAATCTCTGTTTCGGATTTTGAATTGTACCAATCGATTTTTTTCCTGATATCCTCTGTCAAAGCCCCTCCGTGGTACTCTGAAGCCAGGCTTCTCCCTTCAGTCAGCAGGGAATCCCTGACATTATCCACATAAATCTTTTCATAAAATAAGTAAGACAATAAATAGGAATATAAGATCGTAATAATAATCGCGGCTGTTACTGTCAGCCACATTTTTTTAGCCAGGCTATTGGTCAGGAATTTCATTCATCCGGCACCTCTAATTTATAGCCAACTCCCCAGACTGTTTGAATATAATCTCCAACCCCAAGCTTCATTCTCAACGTTTTTATATGAGTATCCACTGTTCTCAAACTCCCTGTATAATCAATGCCCCATATATATTCAAGAAGCTGCTCCCTGCTTAATGCCTGGTTTTTATGTTCGATAAAAAACAGAAGCAATTCATATTCTTTTAGGGTTAGCGTGACATGCTTTCCCGCAACTAAAACTTTTCTCGCCTTCATGTCAATTGCGATCTTTCCAATTTGAATAGAATCCATGTCACTTTTTAATCCGCCTGTTCTTCGAAGGACAGCATTGATTCTGGCGACAAGCTCTCCAGGACTGAAAGGTTTGACAATATAGTCATCCCCTCCTAACTGCAGGGCTTTCACTTTATCCCACTCCTCTCCCTTAGCAGAGAGAAATATAATTGGCACATTTGATTTTTCCCTTATTCGGGAACAAACTTCAAATCCATCCTCCCCAGGCATCATGATATCCAAAATAACTAAGTCCATCACATTATTTTCAAGTATCCCATATGCTTCAAAGCCGCTTTCTGCTGAAAAGCATGCAAATCCGGAATTCCCAAGGTACATTTCAATTAAATGCCTCATATCTGCTTCATCATCTATAATCAGGATATTCAGCATGTCATTTCACACTCTCCCTAATGACTATTTTAAAAGGACCCTCTCCAACCTTGATACTTTTAAGCGTTTTTAAACTTTCCGGCTCCAGGATATGTAAATCATTGCTGTCATAACCGGCCACTAATAGCTTATGCTCTGCAAAAGCCATTTCAAAAGGATTTGCCGCAATCGAAACAGAGGCTGCTTCTTCCCCTGATTCATTAATTTTATATAACATATTTGATCCATGGCTTAGAACATATACTTGATTTTCTTGTCCCAGAAAATTAATCGGCATCGAAGCGGCTGGAATTTTCTTCTTTAACTTTCCCGTTTCTTCATCATATACGTGGATATTTTGTTCAATCTCTACACCTTCTCCATGTCCGCCAATCCAGATTTCACCGTTTTTCTCATTAAGCCACGCACCGGCTGCTGAAGGATGGATCGTAAACTCCCCGCTTTTTTCTTTAGATTCAAGGTCGATCATTCCCATTTTTTTATGATTGAAGCTTAGAACAAATAACTTATTCTTTTCACGGGATTCCAGCAGGGTAAGCGGATCTATCTCAGATTCGACCTGTGTTTCTTCTTCTCCATTTAAATCAAAGAACCTGATTTTGTTTAAATACTGATCTGCTAAAACGATTTCATTCGTTTCAATCAGTATTCCATTTACGATTCCTTCTCCTGTTTCCCAGCTGTCAATCAGTTTGCCTTCCTTTAAGGAATAAAGATCAGCTGTTTCAAGCTGTTTTCCATAAAGAAGGATGGAATCATTATCCGGGAGAATTAAAGCTCCTGTATAAGGTTTCTCCATAGTCCATTCTGCCGCCAGCTCCTTTTTTTTCAGGTCGACAAAAGATATCGTCATATCCTTGATATTTACTGTGGCAGCAAAGCTAATATCCTCAGGTATTGCAGGCTGTTTCTTTTCTGAGCAGGAAGTAAGGAAGGCCGCTATGATCCATAAAAAGAAAAGCCCATACATTTTTTTTGACATACGATTTCTCCTCATGACTATCTTATCTTTATCTTACATTAATTTTGTGAGATAAATGTGAAAGGATCTTGAAATCTGCAGTAAACCTATTAATAGAAAGGCTCTTTTCGTATAAAATGTTGTTTTCGCTAACAATGTTGTCCGTTGATTTCCGCTCCAGGATGCTCAGCGAA
>NZ_NPDG01000152.1:0-6498 GCF_002272225.1 Bacillus sp. 7894-2 | reverse complement strand
AACTCAGCAAATAAATAAAAAGTGGCGAAAAACCTTGAGAAAAAAGCCATTAAAAAAAGGAGGCTTAAACCCCCTATTTCAAGCCTTCTGCTTCATGGATATGCATATGGATAAGTGCTGCTTTGGATTTATCATCCAGGTCTGAATGTGAAATTCTCTTAACCGCAAGGTAAAATTTTTCGTAGATAGCCTTACGGACTCTTGGGTGGGAATTTTCATCCCTTAGTTCCCTGGAGATGGCTTCCTTCAAAATGTTTTCTGCGTTAGTATCTTCTTCGAGTTTCCGGTTATTCCATAGCTTCCTGTATTCATTCAAAAGCTTTTCATAGTCTGGACTCATAACTTGCCACATCCCTTCCAAAACAGGAAACAAATATATTTCCTTAGATGTATTTTTACATAAATAAATTTATAAATGCAAAAAATACAGCTAATATGCGAGAAAGGAGAATGAGTTATGAATTCACCTTACCGGTGCCCAAACTGTAAAACAAACAGAAGCCGATTCAATATTATTCAGCAGGTGCCTCAATCCATCAAAATGGATCCTCAAACAGGGAATGTTTTGGAAGAATACAGCAGTGAACAGCTGTCCCCCTTCCATATGCCTTACAAAGGCCCTGATAAAAGGGTTCAATGTGCGGCTTGCGGACTTGTAGAAGACGAGCGGACATTCATCAAATTTGGCGAAAAACAGTAAAATGAATAAAGGCCTGAGATTCTATTCTCAGGCTTTTATTCGTTCACTAACTTATTTTCCTTTAAGAACCTTTTATTATCCACTTTCCATGGATCTGCCTGTGAAAAGCGCACAAGATTTATGCTTCCTCGAAAATGCTGTCTGCCGCGGTTTTTTATAAACCAATCTGCTTCCACCGGCACTTCCATACTCAGCTCATCTGTCAAATCTTCAGCCGGAAGTACAGGCATCGCACTTAGCCTTACATTCTCAATTCTGGGCAGGACTTTATTCCATGCTAAAGGCTGGAGGGAAATCGACTGGACAATCCTGGAATCCTGCTGTTTTAGTCCTGCCATGAATGCACTGATTACTTCATATGGATTGGCATTATTGAGATATCCATCAAGCTTTCCTGCCGCTTTCAAAATCATTAGCTTGTGTGATAAATCCATAAAGTTTGTCCGATGTGTAGTACTGCCAAAAAAATGAATGCAAAAGTGCCCTGGAAAATTATTTTTCAGTGCACCTCCTCCATGGGGCATACCATGCATGGAAGCCGCTATCCATTGATTGCCATTAATAACTATGATGGCGCGCCGCTTCCAGCTCCATTTTCCGCCATAAATGCTTTTCATGATTTTTGTTTCTTCAGCATTTAATGGCTGAACATCTGCATGATGGCTTCCGGCACGACGCTGAACCTTAAACTTCTTGCCTGTTTCAACATCCAGAACGGTAAATTTACTGTATTTCGGCAATATCCCATTCACTTTCTCCCATGGCAGCATCTCAATCCGCCAGCTAATCCCCTCTTCTTCTGCAGCAGTATGTATGCCTCCTGCAAAAAGAAGAAAGATGAATACCATGATTATGTTTAAAGTTTTCATAAGTTCCACTCATTTATAGGTTTTTTCGGTTAGGCATTATATAATGAGTTTCCCAAAAAAAGGTTTTCTTCATTCATTCAGACAATAAAAAAATCGCACCATATGAGTGCGATTTTCTTTAACTATCCTGATTAATTAATTGCTTCCAGAATTTTTAACCTTTGTTCGATTTCTGCCCAATCAAGATTCTCCCCAATAAACACCATATTCAGGGGCATATTGATGTTTTCCTGCATATAAAGCGGCATTCCATAAGAAAACTGAAAAAGATACGGATACTTTGAAGAATTCAACTTCATATACCCTTTTATTCTGTACACAGTGTCTGGAAGTCCTCTAAGAAAATCCTCAAAATCAGTCTGATTGACAGCTTTTTGAAACCGATAAACGAACGTGCTAAGCTTTAAATCAGAAATAACATGTGACCTGGATGCCTTGCTCTTTTTCCCTGTGGTCATACCTCTTACCTGCTTTACAGAAATCTTTGAGTATGAAGTTAAGATGGTGAACGCCTGGCTGTTCAGACCCTGAATCTCCATTGTAAGCCGCGCTTGTTCCGCGTCGGAAAGTTCATCTGCTTTATTCAAAATTATTAAGTCTGCATGCCTTACCTGCTCAATTAAAAGCTGCTGCACCTGAGGGCTTAACATATTTCGATTAAGCCATCTTGGACTGTCAACAACAGAAATAATGCCTTTTACCTGCATCCTGTCTGCAAAGAGTGGGGAAAGAATGCTATCCAGAACTTCAATGGGATGAGCAGCACCTGTAGTTTCAATATAGATCGCTTCCGGCTTTTCAACCATCAATAATTCCTGAAGCTGGGCCTCAAGCTTATCTGAAATGGTACAGCATATACAGCCGTCAAGCAGCTCTTTTAAAGGGACCCCATCATCAACTGCGTCCGAATCAATTGAAACTTTCCCAAGCTCGTTCATCATGACTGCCACTTTTCTGCCTTGCTTTTTTTCATCCTGGAGCAGCTGCTTTAGCAGCGTCGTTTTCCCGCTCCCAAGAAAACCTGATAGTATATATATTTCTGTTTTATTCATACTTTTCCCCTTCTACACCATCTGCCAGCATTTCTTCAATCATAAGCATCATTTTCTTCTCTATTAAATCAATATCCAGATTGGTTAAATACCCAACGGGATGAAATATTTCCTGTTTGCATTTCCAGATGGGAATATAAGCATTCGGAAAAAATTCATCCTCCGTCTCAATTCCCAGTTCCAGAATGGATTCATAATCATTTTCAAACACATCGTTTTCTGAAGCATGCCGGCCCTTTATCGTTCTGACCAGGTCCACTGCCAGATTTTCCTCTTCAGTTTGAAAGTCTGTTTTATACTTATTAAGAAGTTCTTCTGCAAGCTTTTCACATTTTTTTTCAATATCTGATATTTGCCTGCGGGTCTCTTCATTAAGCTTTACTACCTGCTTCAAAGGATCACCTCTTTATAGCTATCCTGTCTAATGACCCATTGTATATGATTTTACCAGTCCATACAAACCATAAGACATATTTGCTATAATTTCTATTAAGGATGGTGGAGAAAAATGCTCGATAATACTGGAGAAAGAATCATACTGGAGGAAATGCCGGTTACTAACGGAATGCTTCTGGAACATTTGGCACGTTACTATTTTTCTCTTTATTACGCTAAAGGAAGAGTGCTTGATATTGCCTGCGGTACGGGGTACGGTTCAAAAATCATGGCAAAAGCCAAGAAAAAAGAAATTAGTGAAATTGTAGCAGTGGACATTGATGACGATACACTGAAATATGCCAGACAGCATCATTATCACCCTCTCGTGCAATATATTAAAGCCAATGCGGAAGATGATTCCCTCCCAGAACAATTAGGATTCTTTGATGTGATAACGAGCTTTGAAACGCTTGAACACCTGCCATCAGAAGAAATATTCCTTAACAGTCTTTTTAAGATGCTAAAGCCTGGCGGGACTCTCATTTTATCCACACCCTTCGGTGCAGGGCGGGGGAAGCCAACAAATGAGCCCTTCCATTTTCACCAGCTGACTGAAGATGAATTTATTGAACTGTTCAAGTTTTACGGAGAGACGGAATTTTATTATCAGCGAAGTGTTCTCATTGAACCGAAAAGAGAAGGCAAACACTACCCTTTTGGGATTGCAGTCTGCAGAAAAAGTAAATGAGGAGCCTGCGGGGCCCCTCATTTACTTTTAAAAGCGCCTTTCTAATTCCCGCTATTTCTTTTCAGCATCCAAAAACTGCTTAAGCGCTTCTGAATTTTCTTCAAAATCAAGCTGGAGAACCGAACCGGCATGTTCATATGTTTTATTCTCATAACTATCTTCAACAGGTACCCTGAGTGTTTCAATGTCAGTGACAGGATTCATTAAAAACTTCACACCGAGTGATAATGCTTCTTCAATCTTTAAGTCGGTTTCAATATATTTCATTGCCTGGCTGACTACTTCCGGAAACCTTGCAAAACCGGCAGGTGATGAGAATTGATTCATCACTTCATCTTTAAGCCCAATCAAAATTTCCTGCTGCCGGTCCACTCTCCCGAAATCACTTTGTCCATCATGGCGAAATCTCACATATGATAAAATGTCGCTTCCCTTAAGCTTTTGCTTTCCCGGCTCCAGATCCAATCCCATATCTTCAATCATTGCGGCACTGACTTCTGCTTCAATACCGCCCGGAGCAATCGCATCAAGCATCGCAGTAAATCCCTTAAAATCAATAATTGCTGTATGATCGATTTGGACTCCGAAGTTTTGTTCTATTGTATCCTTCAATAAATCCTTGCCGCCTATATAATAAGCATGATTCAACTTGCTGTACATGTATTGGTAATCCGGTATTTTTACATAGCTGTCCCTCATAAGAGAGACCAATTTAATGGAATCCCCGGAAGGTTCATAGCTGGCCAGCACAATGGCATCCGAACGTGAATCCTCTTCCCCTCTGCTGTCGACACCAATAAGCAAAAAGTTTTTCGTTTCACTTACAGTCGCTGATGGCTCTTTATTCTCCTTTTCGGACTCACCGACCTCCGTCACCTGCCCTGTATTATTGTTATCTTTCTGCTGAAAGGACGTACAGCCGGATAGTATAGCTGCAGCCACTGCAAATAGAATCATAATTTTTTTCAAGCAAATCACCCCTGCGCTGCTTTATAGTTAAGTTTACTACCATTGTGGGAAAGAGAAACGCTTTCTATACCCATTTTCTGGAACAGCACTTGAACTTTCCACACCTGCCTCTACTCGCTTGAGTAAGGAATCATCTCGCTTGAAAAATGACGAAAAAAGCTCTCCGAATCGGAGAGCTTTAGATTATGATCCTATTTGTTTTTTCAGCACTTCAGCAGCTTTTTGAATTTGCGTATCATTTTGGTCGATTTTTTCACGGAGTTTTTCCATCAGCCTAAGAGTAGACTGCCCTGATAATACTCCATTTTGATCAAGCTTTTCAGCAGCCTGGAATTCCTTGACAGCTGCTTCGGTTTTTTCATCGAAGAAACCGTCTTCTCTTCCAGGATTATATCCCAGAGCTTTCAGCATAGCTTGAGCTGCTTTAACCTGAGCTGAAGAAGCAGAAAGCTTTAATTCAGTGTCTGGGTTAATAAATGGCAGCGAAGCATATTCCGGCAAGGCCACTTTGTGGTCAGGTGTAATCCCTTTTTTATGAATCCAATTTCCCTCCGGTGTCAGCCATTTTTCAGTCGTGAATTTCATGTTTGACCCATCGGAGAAGTCCTGTGCACGCTGGACGGTGCCTTTCCCAAACGATTTTTCTCCTACAAGCGGCACATCTGCGGACTCGTGTACTGCCGCAGCCAGAATTTCTGATGCACTGGCACTTCCTTTATCAATCACAACGACTAAAGGTATATTCGGGTTTTCTTCTCTCTTTGATTTTACTTCTTCTCTGTTTCCATTGCGGTCTTCAATTTGGAATAATATCTCGCCATCCGGGACAAACAGGCTGGAGATTTCCACTGCCTGATCCAGAAGGCCGCCTGGATTCTGGCGAAGATCAAGGATTAATCCTTTCATGCCCTGCTTTTGCAGTTCATTCAAAGTTTCCACCAATTCTTTAGAAGTATTTTCCGAGAATGTTGTAATCTGTACTTTTGCAATACCATCTTCCATCATTTCCCCATAGACAGTTTCAAGCGGAATCGTATCACGTGTAATGGAAATATTCATTGGCTCATCTGTACCGGGACGCTGAACTGCAAGTTCCACTTTAGTCCCTTTTTCGCCTCTGATCAGCATAACAGCCTCAGTAGAGCTCATACCCTGAAGGCTTTTTCCATCAACGGAGAGAACCTTGTCATTTGGCCTAAGCCCTGCTTTTTCAGCAGGTGAACCCTTCAATGGGGATACAATGACTATGTAGCCTTCCTGTTCCTGGATTTCAGCTCCGATTCCTTCAAAAGAAGACGAAATACTTTGGTGAAAGTTTTCGGCTTCTTCTTCATTCATATAATCCGAGTATGGATCATCCAGCGCTTCAAGCATACCGTTAATAGCGCCATTTATAAGGTTACTTTGATCCACTTCCTGGAAATAGTTTGCTTTCAGGGTATCATAAGCTGTATACAGCTTATCAAATTCCCTTCTTTCGCTTGATCCCACATCTACTGCCTTTTCATCTCCAAAGGCCAGTGCAAAGGTAGTAATTCCAGCGGAAAGGAACACAATAAAAAACAGCAGCATTACAAAATGAAACTTTTTCATGCGGATAAAACCTGAATGGTTATTATCTGGTGTTTCAGAAGTTTCTTTGTTTAAATCTTCATTTTGCAAACTTTTCACCACTTTCGTCACCGTAAAATAACTATGTACAATCCTTAATGATTAGAATAACATTTATCGAATAAATAACAAAGAAAAATGTGTGCAGCGATTAAAAGAGCGCCAGCAAAA
>NZ_NPDG01000151.1:0-11807 GCF_002272225.1 Bacillus sp. 7894-2 | reverse complement strand
CTTATCAGATTCAACTATCTGAGTCAATAACTTTTTTTAAAATCTTTTTTGTAAGTCGCTGTCTTGCAGCAACGAATATAAATATATCACCTCACAGGACAACATGCAATATGTTTTTATCACTTTTATTCGCAAAAGAGAAAGAAAAAATATTCCCATTATTCTGCCCCGGAAAATGCATGATTAATATCCTTTCAATAAAACAAAAAAGACAGAGCACGCATTGTACTCTGCCTTATTTTATAGAGTGTTAACGATGACGCATTAACGGGAATAACAGTACATCTCTAATAGAAGGTGAATTTGTCAGCAGCATGACAACACGATCAATTCCGATGCCAAGTCCGCCCGTTGGCGGCATGCCGTATTCAAGAGCTTCAATAAAGTCATCATCCATCATATGAGCTTCATCGTTGCCCTCTTCACGTTCTTTCAGCTGTGCTTCAAAGCGCTCGCGCTGATCAATCGGATCATTCAGCTCAGTGAAGGCATTCGCATGTTCACGGGCTACAATGAATAGTTCAAAACGATCAGTAAAGCGCGGGTCTTCGTCATTTTTCTTCGCAAGCGGCGAAATTTCTACAGGATGACCAAAGATGAATGTCGGCTGAATTAATTTCTCTTCAACCTTCTGCTCGAAGAATTCATTAACAATATGACCATATTCCATATTGTCTTTGATTTCAACACCATGTTCTTTCGCAAGCTGCTGGGCTTCTTCCTTACTTGTTTCTTTCCAGAAGTCTACCCCTGTGTATTCCTTAATGGCATCTACCATATGAAGCCTTTTCCATTCAGGCTTCAGATCCACTTCGTACTCGCCGTATTGCACAGTAGTTGTTCCAAGCACTTCCTGGGCGATATGGGCAATAAGGTTTTCAGTCAGGCTCATGATATCTCTATAGTCAGCATATGCTTCGTATAATTCAATCATAGTGAATTCAGGATTGTGACGTGTAGATACACCTTCATTACGGAATACGCGGCCAATTTCATATACCTTTTCTAGGCCGCCCACAATCAGACGCTTCAGATGAAGCTCAATCGCGATAC
Source organism: Bacillus sp. 7894-2 (assembly GCF_002272225.1). Lineage (NCBI taxonomy): Bacteria > Bacillati > Bacillota > Bacilli > Caryophanales > Bacillaceae > Bacillus > Bacillus sp. 7894-2. The sequence continues at coordinate 10,754 of NZ_NPDG01000151.1, read as the reverse complement.
GCATATAGAGTTCCATATCCAGTGCGTTATGATGAGTGATAAATGGACGTGCTGATGCACCCCCTGCAATGGAATGCATCATAGGTGTTTCAACTTCCAGGTAGCCATTGCTGTCAAGGTAGCGGCGCATGGATTGGATAATGCGACTTCTCGTGACGAAAGTTTTTTTGCTTTCCTCACTCATAATGAGATCCAGGTAACGCTGGCGGTAGCGCTGCTCAACGTCCTTAAGCCCGTGGAACTTATCCGGCAGCGGACGCAGTGATTTTGTCAGGAGGACAAATTCCTCTGCTTTTACAGACAGTTCGCCTACTTTTGTTTTAAAGAGCTTGCCGCTGATCCCGACAATATCTCCCAGGTCTGCAGTTTCGAAGATGGAGTAGCTTTCTTCTCCAACAGCATCTTTGCGGACATAGATTTGGATTTGCCCTGATAAGTCCTGTACATGAGCGAATCCGGCTTTCCCTTTTCCGCGCTTCGTCATGATACGGCCTGCCAGTGTAACAGAAACATCCTTTTCCTCAATTTCTTCCTTCTCAAGCTCACCGTACTGCTCAATTAATTCATTGCTTTGGTGTGAACGGTCGAAACGTTTCCCGAAAGGATCCATTCCCTGTTCGCGCAAGCTGTTCATTTTATCGCGTCTTACTTTCAACTGGTCATTTAATTCTTCATGACTCTGGCTCACTGAAATCATCTCCATTTTGTAAATCTTTTTATGTACGCACAATTCGGCGGTCGTTCAAAAATGTATATCTCTATTATTTTACACAAAGCGGGTAAATCAGACATCCTAAATAGTTAAATAGAATAAAAACTGCCAGTTCATGCACTGGCAGCTTCCATTTATCAAAAGTATTATAGGCAAAGAATGACAGCCTGTCAAACTTTACGCAGCTTATACAGCCTGTATCTGGCTTCTTTCTTTTTCTTCTGCATCAAGGACAAGAGCGTTAAGAACACTCACCAATTCTTTTCTTGTATTGGATTCATTAATTCCATTGCGGACCTTCGCATTGCCGCGGATTCCTTTCAGGTACCATGCAGCATGCTTTCGCATTTCGAGTACAGCGATATGTTCACCCTTCAATGAAATCAGACGGTCCAGATGGAGGATGCACACATCCATTTTCTCGCGTACAGAAGGCTCACCCATTAATTCGCCAGTCTCAAGGTATTTAACTGTACGGTAAATCATCCATGGATTCCCCAGGGCAGCCCGTCCGATCATGACACCGTCACAGCCTGTTTCATCCAGCATGCGCTTGGCATCCTGAGGTGTTTCCACATCACCATTTCCGATAAGCGGAATGTTAATGTTCTGCTTTACTTCGCGGATAATATCCCAGTTCGCTTGTCCTTCATACATCTGGACACGCGTACGGCCGTGAAGGGCTACAGCTTTGCCCCCTGCGCGTTCAACCGCCTGGGCGTTTTTAACAGCGTAGATGTGATCTTCATCCCAGCCCATCCGCATTTTTACGGTAACCGGCTTTTCAACAGCGGCTGTTACAGCAGAAACCATTTCATAAATTTTATCCGGGTCAAGCAGCCACTTGGCACCCGCATCACATTTGGTGATTTTAGGGACAGGGCAGCCCATGTTAATGTCGATGATATCCGCATTCGTATTTTGATCTACAAATTTCGCCGCTTCTACAAGCGTTTCTTTTTTGCCTCCGAAGATCTGCAGGCTTAGCGGCTTTTCTCTTTCATCAATATAAAGCATGTCCATCGTTTTTTCGTTCTGGAGGACAATGCCTTTGTCGCTGACCATCTCCGCACATACAAGACCGGCACCGAATTCTTTCACAGTCAGACGGAAAGCGGAATTACATACTCCGGCCATTGGAGCCAGTACCACACGGTTTTTCAGCTCGATATCACCTATTTTGAACATAATTGCACCTCCCTCTGTCATTATTCTCACTTATATATTAATCCTGCTCCTGTATGGGAGCCAATTCTTCCTGTGTCACTTTAAGCGCCAGAGCGATCTGCTCGATTAAAGCCGGTGCAGGCATGCGGTTTCCTCTTTCAATTTCACCTAAAATTGAAACCGATACACCCAGCTCTCTTGCAAATCCTTCTTGCGTAAATCCTTTTAGCTTTCGAAAAGCGCGAATACGTCTTCCCCATTTTTCTGCTTCCATATCCGTACTCCCTCTCTGTCAGGTATATCTTCCAGTATTGAAATTAAAGGCCGCTCCATCTTCGGAAGCCTGATGCTGGAATCAACCTCTAAAAGAGGAACAAGGACAAACGCTCTTTCATGCATCCGAGGATGAGGAACTATTAGCTTCTCTGTTTCAATATTTTCGTGACTATACAGCAAAATGTCAAGGTCTATTGTCCGCGGGCCCCAATGGATTTCCCTTTTTCTCCCAAGCTGTAATTCGATATCAAGGCATGCATCCAGCAATTCAAAAGGATTTAAGCCGGTAGAAATTTGGATTGCCATATTCAAAAATTGTTCTTGATCTTCATAACCGACCGGATCTGTTTCATAAACAGATGAAGTATTTACCACTTGGGTTTCCGGAAGCTGATTAATCCTCTCAACTGCTTTCTTCAAGTGGTTAAACCGGCTTCCGATATTTGAGCCGAGCGCAATAAAGGCGGTGTTCCTCATGATCTGCCTCTCGTAATCTCGACCGCTACTGATTGATAGTGGCCGGGAATAGGCGGATCAGGCTTGATGACTTTTACCGTCAGCTGCAGAATCAGCGGGAAACGGGAAAGCAGTTCTGCTGCCAGTTTTTCTGCGACAGCTTCAACCAGCTTATAGGGCTTCCCTTCCACCACCTCTTTGCACACTGCATACAGCTCACCATAGTTAATGGAGTCATCAAGATTATCCGTTTCCCCCGCCTTTTTCAGGTCTGCTTCGACAGTAAGGTCTACAGCAAAGCGCTGGCCAAGCCGTGTTTCTTCCGGGAAAACACCATGGTAGCCGTAAAACTCCATTCGGTTCACATAAATTTTATCCATTGTAATCACCTTTTCCCATTAAAGCGTCCATCATTTTAGCCATTCGGCTCATTTCCTTTACATCATGAATGCGGATCATCTGGCAGCCCTTTTGGATGCCGAAGCACACCGTTGCTCCCGTTCCTTCTGTCCGCTCCTCAACCGGAAGGTCCAGAATGGTTCCGATCATCCGCTTCTTCGATGTGCCTAGCAGCACAGGATACCCGATAGCCACAAGCTTGTCCAAATCCCTCATCATTTCCATGTTATAGTTCAAGTCCTTGGCAAAGCCGATGCCCGGGTCAAGGATAATATTCTCGTCTTTAACACCTGCAGACTTTACAAGCGCTATGCTTTCGTACAGGTCATTCATGACATCACGGAAAAAGGATGTGTATTCCATATCCTTGCGGTTATGCATTAGTATGATCGGCGCCCCTGTTTCTGCTGCAGCTGCCGCCATTTCAGGATCGGCTTTGGCTCCCCACACATCATTGATAATGTTGGCCCCGGCTTCAATGGCCTGCCTGGCGACTTCCGCTTTATAGGTATCAATGGATATCGGAACATCCACTTCCTTTGAAATTGCCTCGATAACAGGAAGAACACGTCTCAGCTCTTCGTCTGCAGGCACCGGATCAAATCCCGGACGGGTTGACTCGCCGCCGACATCGATGATATCTGCTCCGTTTTCAACCATTTCAAGAGCATGCTTGACTGCCAGATCCTGCTGACTGTATTTGCCCCCATCCGAAAAGGAGTCAGGCGTTGCATTCAAAATTCCCATCACAATGGTTTTCTTCCCGTAATCAAGCGTATATGGCCCACACTGAATTGTTTTTTTAGACATTCTGAATCCTCCTACAGTTCATTCCTGCTCCATAAGTGTTCACAGCGGTTTTCATAGTGCATCTGGAGCTCCGATGTTTTCTTCCCGGATACCCCAGGCATAGAATGGCCGTCAAACGAGGAAATTGGCACAATTTCCTGGATGGAATTCGTGACAAAAACTTCATCCGCATCCCTTACAGCTTCCGGTCTGTACAGGCCTTCCTGCACATTCATCTCCAGCTTTTCGGCAAGCCTGATCACAAATTTCCGGGTAATGCCGTTTAGTATGCCGGTTTGAAGAGACGGGGTAAATAACTGGCCATCACGAATCCAGAATAAATTCGAAGTGACCCCTTCTGCCAGGTAGCCATCCCTGGTCAGAAAGATCCCTTCTATGCCTGGATCGTCCCCCGCTTCCTTTTTAGCCAGAATGTTATTTAAATAATGGTGGGACTTCAAACGTTCGGCCCCTTCAGGTGTATTGCGGGGAATCTCCAGCATCACTGCCTGCTTTTCTGCGCTTGCATTTCTTGGCGGAAGCGGTTTGCAGAAAATAATCGTATTCGGGTTTTTGTACGAATCTGTCTGCAGGCCAATCTCGCCGTTACCCGCTGACACATTCATCCGGATATAGGCATTATAGTATCCGTTTTTTCCAAGCAGCATTTCAAGCATCTCGAGCACTTGTTCCCTTGTGTAGCCAGCTTCTATATTTATGGCTTTAAGGCTTTGGTTCAGCCTCTCCAGATGATCGTCCAATAAAAAGGGATGCCCATTATAGACACGGAACGTCTCAAACAGCCCCATTCCATATAAAAAGCCATGATCAAAAGGAGAGATTCTGGCCTCTTCTTTCCTGACAACTTCCCCATTCATATAAATATACAATGTTTACAGCCCCTCTGCCTGCAGTGCGGCTTTGTAATGCTGAATAAAATTCTGAAGGAGTTCCTTTCCGGCCGCAGTCATAATCGACTCAGGGTGGAATTGGACACCTTCTACAGGCAGTTCCTTATGGCGAATGGCCATAATTTCTCCCTCAGCTGTCCATGCAGACACCTCAAGACAGTCCGGAAGTGTTTCCTTTTTGACAATCAGCGAATGGTAGCGGGTAGCAGGAAAAGGGTTGGGCAGGTCTTTAAATATGGTTTTTCCATCATGAAAAATGTCAGAGGTTTTACCATGCATCAGACGCTCCGCCTGCACCACATCGCCCCCGAATACTTGAGCAATCGACTGATGTCCCAGACAAACGCCAAAGACAGGGATTTTGCCTGCAAAAGCTTCAATGGCTTTCAGGCTGATGCCTGCTTCATTCGGGCTGCACGGCCCCGGAGAGATCATCAGGAACTTCGGCTGCATACTGCCTATTTCAGAAATCGATGTTTCATCGTTTCTTTTGACAACCAGCTCTTCGCCTAATTCACCGAGATACTGCACGAGATTATACGTAAAAGAATCATAATTATCGATCATATAAATCATAGCTGATCCCCTTTTGCCTGTTCTGCGAGTTCTTTTGCTTTCCAAAGAGCAATCGCCTTCTTCAGCGACTCTTTATATTCATTTTTCGGATTGGAGTCAATGACGATGCCTGCACCTGCCTGCACATGAGCCTGTCCATCTTTCACGAGCATAGTGCGGATGATGATATTCAGCTCCAGATCACCGCTGAAATTGATCCAGCCAAGAGAGCCGGTGTATGGTCCCCTTGTGACCGGTTCAAGCTCTTCAATGATTTCCATGGTGCGCACTTTAGGGGCACCTGTAATCGTTCCCCCGGGAAATACAGCGTCAATGATATCAACCGCATTCTTCCCGTCAGCAAGCTCCCCTTTTACATTTGAAACGATATGCATTACATGTGAGTATTTTTCAATAACCATGAACTCATCCACTTCAACTGTTCCATATTCGCAGACTCTTCCCAGGTCATTTCTCTCCAGGTCAACCAGCATTACGTGCTCTGCACGCTCTTTCTCATTTTCAATCAGTTCACTGGCGAGCTCGAGGTCCTCCTCATGATCCTTCCCGCGGGATCTTGTTCCGGCAATCGGCCGCGTGCTGACGGTGTTTCCTTTTTTCTTAATCAGCAGCTCCGGTGATGCGCTCACAAGCTGGTATGCAGGTGTGTGAAAATATCCCATGTATGGAGAAGGATTTAACACTCTCAGCTGTTCGTATACATCCATAGCCTCAGTATGCATAGGGCGGCTTTGTCGTACCGATAGATTCACCTGAAAGACATCTCCCTGTGAAATATATTCCTGAACACTCCGGACAGCAGACTGGAATTCTTCTTCGTCCATGGATACTCCAAGTGTTTGTTCTGCCTGACAGCATCCCCCTGCCTCAGAAGGCTTTCCGCTCTCATTCTTCCATTTCTGCTCCCAATTCTCTGCCCGTTCCCCGATCGAGTGCTCTTCCTCTTTTTCATATAAGAATAGAAGCCAGAGCTGTTCTGTTTCATGATCAAAGACAAAGCAATCTTTATAAATAAAAAAGTGGATATCAGGTATTTGCAGATCATCCCGGGCTTCATCCGGAAGCTTCTCGATATATCGCGCGTAGTCATAGCTGATGAATCCGATGGCACCTCCCTGAAAGTCAGGAAGTTCTTCAAGCTTATCTGCTTTATATTGATTCAGCCATTCCTGCATCAGGTGAAGGGGGTTGCCTTCGAGCACCTGCTTTTCTCCGTTTGCATTGATTTCAAGCTGTGAATTTTTGCCTGTTAAAATGGCTTCCGGCTCAAAAGCTGCAATACTGTACCTGCCTCCCCGTCCGCTTTCCAGTAAAACATGATAGGGCAATCCCTCCGACAGCGAGCGGTATGTGCGGAAAAACCGGTTATATGTATATGGTATTTTTTTTGCATGAATCTGAAGATGCTTCACTAAAAGTCACCCCTATATAGTTCTCTATTTTTCATCATACATGATACAGGGCATGCTTTCATAATTTTTATTAAACAAAAAACAGCGGCCATCAGAGACCGCTGTCCTATCAATTATTCCGCTTCAAATTGGTATAAAGGAGTACTTAAATAACGTTCGCCATTACTTGGAAGAATGGCCAGAACTTTTTTGCCCTTGCCAAGCTCTTTAGCGACCTTCAGTGCCGCACTGATCGCCGCACCGGAGGAAATTCCTCCAAGGATACCTTCTTCCTTGGCCGCACGGCGGGCATAATCAAATGCCTCATCGTTCGTAATCTGGATTACTTCATCATAAACCTTTGTATCCAGTGTATCCGGCACAAATCCCGCTCCAATGCCCTGGATTTTATGCGGTCCTGGTTTTCCGCCTGATAGGACAGGTGAATCAGTTGGCTCCACTGCGTAAATTTTGATGTTTTTATATTTTTCTTTAAGCACCTGGCCGGCTCCTGTAATGGTTCCGCCTGTTCCGATTCCGGAAATGAAGGCATCCAGCTGGTCACCCATTTGCTCTGCAATTTCAGGTCCTGTTGTTAAACGGTGAATTTCAGGGTTCGCAGGATTCTCAAACTGCTGTGGCACGAAATAGCCATGTTCCTTAGCCAGCTCCTGCGCCTTGCGGATCGCACCGTTCATTCCTTCCGGTCCAGGTGTGAGGACAAGGTCAGCTCCGTATGCACGCAGCAGGTTGCGGCGCTCCATACTCATTGTCTCCGGCATCACAAGAACGGCTTTATAGCCTTTGGCTGCGGCAATCATCGCTAATCCGATTCCTGTATTTCCGCTTGTCGGTTCAATGATGGTATCACCTGGTTTAAGACTTCCATCTTTCTCTGCAGCCGTGATCATTGCCAGGGCAATACGGTCTTTTACGCTGCTCCCCGGATTCATGTATTCCAATTTCAGATAAACATCTGCGCTATTATCATCAACTAGACGGTTTAGTTTCACAATTGGCGTATGGCCAACAAGATCTGCAATTGAATTTGCTACACGTACCATTTTCCCCACTCCTTATTTCCGACTATTTTTATTGGTTTAATCTAAATTTACCAATTTCCAATGGGAATGTCAATGAATTTGACTGCTATTTAAAAGAAAATTCATACTTTTGTCATTATAGATAAATACCCATCTCTATTCATGATACTCAATTTAGGCAGAAAAAAACACGGAATTCGCTCCGTGTTTTTATATTTACTTCTCACCGTAAAACCATTCCACATCCGTCTCTTTCCAAAACGGCTTGGCAGAGACAGGAACATCCATCTGCTCAAGTGCTATCTGGCGGCGAATCATGTTTTTCACCTCTTTAAAGGAATACTTTTCTCCCTTTAAATGCTCATGAAGCATGACAACAGCATAGCCATCTTCTGTTTTTACCGGCTTGGTCCATTTGCCGGGCTTCAGGTCTTTGACCTGTTCCAGGACTTCTGCCGGTATGTGCTCATCATCTTCACTGACATACCCTGCATTTCCCCCAAGGTTGGCAGTGAATTCATCAATGGACCGCTCCATCGCCAGCACAGAAAAGCTGGAGCCTTCTTCTAGCTCCTTCACTGTCTGCTCTGCTTCTTCTTTTGTTTTCACAATGATTTGAGAGATGTGATAGCTGTCAGGAACATGAAATTGGCTGCTGTTCTCTTCATAGTAGCTCTTCAATTCCTCTTCTGAGACAGAGACATCAGCCGTCAGCAGCTCTTCAAGAATAAGATTGTTCTTGATTTGCCTTCTCCATTTGTCTTCACTCATCTCATCGGTGAAATTGCCGCCGTACATCGTCTTGACCATTTTCAGCTCAAGATCTACTGCCTTATCAGAGATTTTCACCCCGTATTTTTTCCCGGCTTCCTCAATGACCTTTTGATCGATTAATTCGCTTAAGGTGGTTTTTCCGTACTTCGTTTCCATCTCACTCATCCATTCCTGGCGAGTGATTTTTTCTCCGCCGATTTCAGCTACTGCTTCCCCGCTCCCATCGCCTTTAAAAAGCAGAATGGCCAATGTGATAAGATTCAGCAACACTAAACCGCCAATGATCATTAAAAGCTGTCTCTTTTCCAAGTGCTCCTCCCCCTAAGAAAAGCGCAAGCACCTGTCCCTCCCCGACACTCGAGGCGGCAGGCACTGAAGCTGGACATTTCTTTAAGTTCAAAAAAACAAAAGCGTTTGGCCCCGGCCTCAGGACCGGCAAACGCTTATATTATCACTTTACTTCGTTTTTCAATTCTTCCAGTTCTTCTTTTGTGTAATGATATTTCTCGTTGCAGAAGTGGCAGGAAGCTTCAGCCTGGCCGTCTTCATCGATCATCTGCTGGATCTCGTCTTCACCGAGGCTGATAATCGCATTGGCAAAACGCTCTTTTGAACATGTGCAGGTGAAGGATACAGGAAGCTTTTCAAGGAACTTCACATTATCTTCGCCAAGAATCGTTTCCAATAGCTCTTCAGGCGTTAATCCCTGCTGAATCAATTTGGATACAGGCGGGATTTCTTTCAGTCTGTTTTCAATTAGAGTGATCGTCTCTTCATCCGTTCCCGGCATAAGCTGAAGAATGAATCCCCCAGCGGCAAGAATGGAATTGTCAGGGTTAACAAGGACACCCACCCCAACAGAAGAAGGAACCTGTTCAGAAGTAACAAAGTAATAGGTGAAGTCTTCCCCAAGTTCTCCCGAAATCAGCGGAACCTGTCCTGTGAAGTGTTCTCTCATGCCAATGTCCTTCACGACCGACAGGGTCCCTTCAGTGCCGACCGCGCGGCGAACGTCAAGCTTGCCCTGCTCATTAAGATCGAAGTGCGTCTGCGGGTTTGTTACATATCCGCGCACCTCTCCATTTGCATTGCTGTCTACCAGAATGGCGCCAATTGGGCCGCCGCCTTCGATTTTGACCGTCAGTTTGTTATCGCCCTTCAGCATCGCACCCATCATCACGCCAGCCGTCATGGCTCTTCCTAAAGCAGCTGACGCGGTTGGCCATGTATAATGTCTGCGCTGGCCCTCCCCAACTGTATCGGTAGTGCGGGATGCATAGGCACGGACTTGTCCATCATATGCAAGTGCTTTTACTAAATAATCGCTCATTTTTTGCTCCTTTCGAGAGAAACTGCTTTAATGAAAGCAGCTTTTTAAGCTTGCTATTTCTTTATGTTTTCCATATTTCGTTTATAAATAATCTGCAGGCCCTTTAGTGTTAAAAATGGATCCACAACATCAATGATATCCGACTCTTGTGCGATGAGCCCCGCAAGGCCTCCCGTGGCAATGACAGTCGGCTTTTCATCTGCCTGATCTTTCATTCTTTTTACTATACCTTCAACCTGGCCGACGTAACCATAAAGAATTCCAGCCTGCATGGCAGATACGGTATTTTTTCCGACAATATGATCAGGTCGGGCAATTTCTATTCGCGGAAGCTTCGCTGCACGGGAATAAAGAGCCTCTGTTGAAATCCCGATTCCCGGGGCAATGGCGCCGCCCATATATTGTTTATTTTCATTGATATAGCAATAGGTAGTGGCTGTTCCAAAATCGACAATAACTAACGGGCTTCCGTATTCATGAATGGCAGCGACTGCGTTGACAATGCGGTCTGCACCCACTTCTTTCGGGTTATCATACTTGATGTTTAAACCTGTCTTGATGCCAGGACCTACAACAAGAGGCTTCACATGGAAATATTTCTGGCACATTCTTTCAAGCGAAAACATAATTGGCGGCACTACCGAGGAAATGATAATGCCATCTATATCTGAAAAGGAAAGATTCTCATTGTCAAACAGAGACTTTACAATCATTCCATATTCATCTTCTGTTTTATTCCGGTTGGTTTCAATTCGCCAATGATGCTTTAATTCATCTTGGTCATATACACCCAGAACGATATTCGTATTCCCTACGTCGAAAACAAAAATCAACATTCTCACCACTTTATGATTATTTAAATGAAGTATTATTTTTGGCTCTTTTTCAAAGATTATTGTTTTTTTGCCTATGAATTCAGCCCGTTGATCT
>NZ_NPDG01000150.1:0-9933 GCF_002272225.1 Bacillus sp. 7894-2 | reverse complement strand
CATTGAATAGGCTTCCTCGATTGAACACCGCACGAAGGAAATGCGTCAGCATTTTCGAGGATCAAGTGCCTTCCGCTCCAATCAACTCAGAGGTCTAATAAAGTTACATGCCTAAATAACAACAAACCTTACGAATACAGCCTTATTTTTTCACTGAAAACATCATATCACAACTGCTGTTGTTTCGTGTAATCGAAAATTCCGGGCGGTCTTGGAAATGATATTTTTCGGCAAAAAAAAGCGCCCCTGGAGGCGCTTTTCGATTATTATTTGTCTTTGCGTTCTTCGTCGATGGCAGGAGGCACATCCGCTTCTGCGGGGCTTGAGCCTTCCCTTGTTTCAGGGATTTCGCCTGTTTCAGCAGGATCCTCTTTCTTGATGCTGATGTTTACTTTCACATCTTCATCCGTTGAAATGGAAGTCACTGGACGATCTGGCAGTCTGCCATGGTCTGATAAGTGCTTGATTTGTTCCGCATCAAGCGTTTCAACTTCAAGCAATGTATTGGCGATCAGATTCAGCTTATCGCGGTTTTCTGTTAAGAGCTTTCTTGCTCTTTCATAGGATTCCTTGATAATGCGCTGGATCTCAAGATCGATTTCATATGCGATTGCATCTGAATAATTCTGTTCATTATGGAAGTCACGTCCAAGGAATACCTGGCCGCCCTGAGACTGACCGAACTGCAATGGGCCGAGCTTGTCGCTCATTCCGAATTCGGTTACCATGCGGCGGGCAATGCCTGTCGCACGCTGGAAGTCATTATGGGCACCTGTGCTTACTTCACCAAAGACGATTTCTTCAGCCACACGTCCGCCAAGCAATCCGACAATTTTGTCGAGAAGCTCAGGCTTTGTCTGGAAGTAGCGGTCTTCTTTCGGAAGCATTACTGCATATCCTCCGGCCTGGCCGCGCGGCACAATTGTAACCTTATGAACCATTTCTGCTTCATCAAGCACTAAACCGATGACTGTATGACCTGCTTCATGGAAAGCAACGATGTTTCTTTCCTTCATAGAAATAACACGGCTTTTCTTAGCGGGACCGGCAATTACACGGTCTGATGCTTCATCTAAATCTGTCATATCTATCTTTTTCTTATTTCGACGGGCTGCGACAAGGGCCGCCTCATTCAATAAGTTTTCTAAGTCTGCTCCTGAGAAACCAGGTGTACGCTGCGCAATAGCCTTTAGGTTGACACTCTCATCAAGAGGTTTATTGCGTGCGTGTACTTTAAGTACAGCTTCACGACCTGTTACATCCGGGCGGTCAACTGTAATCTGTCTGTCAAAACGTCCCGGACGCAATAATGCCGGGTCAAGAATATCCGGACGGTTAGTGGCAGCAACGATGATAATTCCTTCGTTTGCTCCAAATCCATCCATTTCAACTAGAAGCTGGTTAAGGGTCTGCTCGCGTTCATCATGTCCGCCGCCTAGGCCGGCACCACGCTGACGCCCTACAGCATCAATTTCATCGATAAAAATAATACATGGCGCGTTCTTTTTCGCATTTTCGAATAAGTCGCGGACACGGGAAGCACCCACACCGACGAACATTTCAACGAAGTCAGAACCGCTTATTGAGAAGAACGGAACGCCCGCTTCACCGGCAGCTGCCCGTGCAAGCAAGGTTTTACCTGTTCCCGGAGGTCCCACAAGAAGAACCCCTTTAGGAATTCTGGCTCCCAATTCAGCAAACTTGCGCGGGTCTTTAAGGAACTCAACGACCTCAACAAGCTCCTGCTTTTCTTCATCGGCGCCTGCAACATCTTTAAAGCGCACTTTCTTTTTGCTTTCATCATACAGCTTGGCTTTGCTTTTGCCGAAGTTCATCACACGGCTGCCTCCGCCCTGCGCCTGGTTCAGCAGGAAGAAGAATAGTATGAAGATGATGATGAAAGGAATGATTGACGTAAAGAATGTAACCCAGCCGCTTGTTTCCTTAGCCGGCATAACATCGACATCCGATGTCTGGGCTAATTGATCCACACGGTCAAGGATATTATCATTGTTCATGATATAAGTCAGGAAGTATTTGTCTTCCTCATATCCTTTAAGCTGACCCCGTACTTCAAAAACACCTCTCTCAGGCTGAAGGGAAATGGACGTAATATCGCCGCTTTCCAAGTGATCAACAAATTTATTATAAGAGATGTGCTCCGTTGGTTCATTGTTGCCGTTAAAGAAGCTGACAACTCCAATAATGACTAAAAATATTAATAAATAAAAGATGGTATTCCGGAAGATCCGATTCATCCCTTACCTCCTCCCACGGTAAACAAACTATAGTGTATAGTATCATAGAAAATCGTGCCAATACAAGGAATTAGACTTCTTAAAACCGGGTGATTCTTGTTTCAGTAAAGGGCTTTAATCCAAGATCATACTTAGGATTTCCTTAATCGTTATTGCTGTATACTTCCGGCTTAAGCACTCCAATATATGGAAGATTGCGGTACTTTTCCGCATAATCAAGGCCATAGCCGACTACGAACTCATCAGGAACAATAAATCCCACATAATCAGCTTTGATATCAGCCTTTCTTCCAGTTGGCTTGTCAAGCAGTGTTACAATCTTAATGCTTTTCGCTTTTCTGTAGCGGAACAGCTCAACCAGATAGCTGAGTGTCAAGCCGCTATCGATGATATCTTCAATGATCAGAATATCTCTGCCTTCAACAGAAGTATCAAGGTCTTTCAGGATTTTCACTTCTCCTGAAGAAACCATTGAATTCCCATAGCTTGATACATCCATGAAGTCCATCTCAAGATATGTATCCACACGCTTTAAAAGGTCGCTCATGAAAGGCATTGCCCCTTTTAAAACACCAATGGCAAGCGGGAATCGGTCCTGGTATTCTTCAGTAAGTTCAGCAGCAAGGGATTTAACCTTATCCTGCAGCTCCTCTTCCGAAATCAGTACTTTTTCAATGTCATTTTTCATCATTTAATGTGCCCCCTAGAAGATCATTGCTTTATGTATTTTAAAATAATATAGCTGGTGCAGGATTGCTGCTGCCTATCATCATGCGATTTCTTCAAACCAGGCACCCATAGGATCCTGCCTTGTGCATCTGTCACGATTGGCCAGGTTTTCCGATCATGCAGCGGAATTTTATGATCGATGAAAATGTCCTTAATCTTCCGGGACCCCTGCATTCCTTTAAGCGTCATGCGGTCTCCCTTTTCTCTTGTCCTGATAATGATTGGAAAAGAAACACTCTCCCTGTCTATTGCCAGGGTATCATTGTTTAGAATTCCATCAGGACAGGCAGCATATTCAAGGATAATCGATCCGCCGTTTGGGAGTTTAATGCTTGCAGGTTTGAAGATTTCATATCGATAGGATTGTACAGTTTCCTTCGGGAATAAAAAGGTGCATTGCCGGTAGGAGCGTACAATATGTAAACCGCCTGGAAAATCTAAATTTCCCGATGGATGAGGACTTTTCATTAAGGAAAAAACACTCTCTATATGAGATGCCGATAACGATGCCGGCCTTTCCTTATAAAGATAGTTTAATATTAGTTGAATCCCTCTCCTTTGTAAAGGCATTGGCATTGCCTCAAAAGCATCGATATCCACACTAATTTCCTCATTGGCATTCTTTTTCATTACTGTATTCATTTTATGGACGGTTAATTCCTGCAGATATGCTTCATCACTTTGCAAATCTTCACTAAATCTTTGAAAATGCTCATGCACCTGGGGATTTTCTTTTCTCAGGAATGGGAGCACTTCCTGCCTGAAACGGTTGCGGCTGTATATGCCTTTTTCATTGCTTGGATCCCGCCTGGGGTTCAGGCATTCTTTCAGGCAGAAGCTTTCGATTTCAGCTCTATTCAAGCACAGGAAAGGGCGGATGATCGTATAATCGCCAAATGGACGCTTGAAGGGGATCCCTGCTCTTGCGCTGCCGGCGCTTCCCCTTGTGAGACGCATTAAAATGGTTTCAACCTGATCGTCGCCATGATGTCCCAGCGCTATATAGTCTGCCCCATATTTCTCGGCTATTCTTTGAAAGAAGCTGTAGCGGCAATCCCTGGCAGCGGTCTGTGAACTCTTCCCGGACTTCTCCATATACTCAGGCACATTCACTCTTTCCATTTCAAATGGAATGGCTTTGTCCCTGCAGTAATCCTTCACAAACATGGCGTCCTGAAGAGATTCTTCACCTCTGAACATATGATCGACATGTGCGGCAATCAGTTCTGTCTGATATTGCTGCTGCCTGCTCCAAAAATAATGGAGCAGGGCGATGGAATCCGGCCCTCCTGATACACCGATTACTATTTTCTTATTTTTTAAATCCAATCCCTTTTTCTTAAGGAAAGCACTCACTTTCTCTTCGAGCATAGGCTTCTTCCTTATCCAATTTAAATATATTTACTACTACCCCTGCAAAAGGCAGCATAATCCTTCCTATAGAAAAGCATATCATTATTAAAGGGTAAATATCAAAAGGGATTAAGCTTATAATACGGATCAACGAAAAGAAAGTTTCATTTATTTCATTTTCAAAGCAGCTGCCCATAAATATATAAGAAATATAGCAGGCTTACAATAAGGGTAATCAGCAGGGTTTCAAAGAAGCTCCCTTTCTGTTTTTTCTGCCTGTTCATTTGCCTGCTGGCAGGCTGAGGGCTGGCGGTTTGTCCGGGATTTCTGCTTACCGTACTCCTTTGCGCCGGATTTGCACGGGTGAGCTGGAGCATATCGTTTCTCATTTCACCGGCTGAGCTATACTGGCCCTGCAGAGCATTCAGAATAACATCTTCGTATTTCAGCAGTTCTTTCTTTTGGCGGACCATCATTTTGAGCTGTTTAAGGTCACCGGTTGTCTTGGCAAACCTTTTTGGATAGGCCGTATTGATTAAAATCATGGCAGCAGCAAAGAGATCATAAGCAGGGTCAGCCTTTCTGGTCCCGAGTCCCCAATAGCCGCGATCATAAAACTCAGTAAATTCCTTTATTGCCCTTCCCTGAATGGTGGTGCCGCCCACATCAATGGTGCGAATTCTCGATGGAGGACCTGTTACGATCAGATTATCCGGCTTTAAATCGCCGAACACCCAGCCCGCTTTATGGAGTGCATCCAGATCGTTCAGAAGCTGTACAATTAAAACACCGGTCCAGGATGGCCCCTTCTGCTGAATGTATGTCAGCAAATCAGGACCCTGTATATATTCCATTACATAGAATGAAACCTTACCGCTCCTTCGTTCCCAATCATCGACATCAAGCAAAGAAGGCCCGAGGGCAGAGCCTTGGACCTTTGCAAAGGATTTAAGGACGTTCACTTCGGACGTAATGGACATCCCGTTATCACTCATTTTCAAAGCAACCTGCTGATTTTGGTTTTTGGCGAGATACACAATCCCATTAGCACCATACCCCAATTCCTTTACAATGGTATATCGGCTGCGGTGCCACTTTCCTTCAATCACAGTACCAGGGTTTACTTTACACTGACTCTTCAAAGAATGATTCATCATCACGGGAAAGCAGACTCCTTAATGAACGTTTTTTCTTGAAATGGTTTAGTGCTTCATGAATGGCCGGGCCTGTTGGCGTAATCCCGCCTGTTGTCAATTTCGAAAATATGCTGGTCAGCGATTCAAGATTCGGTGTCCAATCCAGCAGTTTTTCGACATCTTTCTTTTTCCCGGGAAATACGAACACAGAAAAACGGTTATCACCAGAGCGGGCATTGAGGCTCAGGGACAGATCCAGCAGGGCTTCCTTAACGGTCGGGAGCTTATGTTTCATGCTTGCACTGGTATCCACGAGGACCAGCACTTCAAGCTCGACCGTCTCACCCAATTCATCTACGACCTCCATCACTTCGCCGCGCTGATCAGGCGGGAGATCCTCCATTGTTTTCGAACCGCCCAGAATCTGCTGGAGCTCTTTGTTCACCACTCCCTGAAGTGTCTGGGTCATGGCTTTTCTCGTCACCATCTGTACCGTCTGGGAAAGCTGCTGAGAGTAGACGACCTGACTGACTCCGCCTCCTGACATGGCGATTCCTTCAATTTCATTCATTCCCTGTTCATCAATGACATCCTGCTCCATAACTCCGATTACATTCACGGTTATTCCCTGCTCCTTGGCCAGAGCCGCCATGGCAATGGGATCTTCACCCTGATTTGAACAGCCATCCGTTATCAGTAAAATCTGCTTCAGTGTTCCTGTTTTCATTTGAAACTCCCCTCCACATATGAGTTGTTAGCATTTTCGACTGAATGGAAGGGAATTATACATAAAAATACTTCTCGATGAGCAAATTAATCAGTTGGCTTTTTGGCGGATGGCGTGCACAGGGATGCTTGTCCATTTCGGTGTATTATGCTTAACCTTTGAAACCACCACTGTCATATCATCCTCTATATTTCCAGACCTTGACCTGATCACCTCTTCCATAATGAGATCGGCCACTTCCTGCGGATCGTCCGTCTTCAACTCGGATATTTTGCGCTTCATCCACAAATCAAAGTTCTCCACATGTTTCGGCCCTTCAAACACACCATCACTCATCATGATCAATAAATCACCGGCTTTAAGCTGCTCACTGACCACATCAACATCAAATTCCTGAATGATGCCCATCGGAAGGTTGCTGGCCTGAATTTTCATTACCTTAGGACCTCTTTTTACAAAGCTTGGAGTTGATCCAATTTTCAAAAATTTTGTGTCAGCATTCTGCAGATCAATCATAGCCAGATCCAAAGTGGAGAAGATTTCGTCTGTGGTCCGCAAAGAAAGAACGGAATTGACGGATTTAATGGCAACCTGCTCTTCAATGCCCGATTGAAGAATTTTCTGCAATAGCTGAAGTGTTTCCTGGCTTTCCGCATGGGCCCTTTCCCCATTGCCCATTCCATCACTGATCGCAATCGCATACTTTCCGCAGCCCAGCTCAATGGTGGAATAGCTGTCCCCGGACACTAGGCCCCCGTCCTTCGCAGCATGCGCCACGCATGTTTCAACCACGAATGCCTTGGCTGACCGGAATGTAACATGGCAGTATCCATTCGGAAACGCGGCACATTCCTCTGAATTTACTAATATCGTTTCTCCCAAAATATCAGATAGCATCGGTGCAATGAGCTTTTCACATTCCCCATGCCCCTGGCAGTATGGGATGGTCATATCAATGTCGACATTTCCCTGCTCCAGGCTGTAGATTTCCACCTGCTCGATATGAATGCCAAACTCCTGAAGTGCCTCAAGGATCTGTTCTTCCTGTTTATGATGATTTTCCCGCTCTCTCTGAATTTCCTTGGCAAAGTCACCCATCACTTCCGAAACACCCCTCAGCTGGTCGGCTACCAGCCTCCTGCTTTCCTGAACCTGCTTCTTCAGCTTTTGGTTCGCTTTATAATAAGTCAGCTCTTGCTGAACGGCTTCTGTTACTTTTTTCGATCTTGTGCAGTACTTTTCCCAATCCCTCGCAAGCTTTGGAGAAAGGGCACCTTCGTTGTTGTCCACATCATGCATAATATCCATCATATAGTCATAGGTTGTATTAAAGTTCTTTGACCAGCAGTGATCCTTCTTAAAGCAAGTCTGACAGGTTTTCTCCGTTACATTGCTTAAGAAATAATCCACTTCCCTGTCACCGTCCTCTTCCCATTGGGACGGCTCATCATGAGAGGAAAAGCTTTTTGAAAGAGCCTGAAAGACGCTCGAAAACTGGGCAACGCGCTGTGCTGTCACATCACGCATTTTTCTCATATATTGCTGCTGTTCTGCGGCATATTCAGGTGTTCCCGGGACTTGCTTAGCCAATTTCATTGTAAGTGCCTGCGGTGTTAGTAAAAATAAGAGAATGGCCGCACCTGTTTCTGACAGAGTTTTCATGAGATTTCCGCTGCCCTCTCCATACATGCCCATCAGGAGTGTCGCAACCAGCAGGCCGAATGCCACTCCAACCTTCCTGCCTTCTTTTAAAAGGCCGCCTAAAAGGCCCGCAAAAGCAAGCAGACTCATATGATAAAAGCTCGATATATTCGCAAGGGAGAAGATCAGGCCGGTTACCACCCCTACTGTAGAACCGACTGTAGCTCCTGCCACAAAGGCGAAGAGCAGGACAAGGTAGCGTGACATAATATGCTCCACTGAAAGATCATAGACCGTCCAGCCGATGGTTCCCGTCATGACAGAAGCCAGCATAATGATCAGGCAGACGATTTCTTCGGTTTTCAGTGATTGTCTGCGTTTATTTATGGATAAAAGCGGCAGTCCCTGCAGAAAAATAAGCGTCAGGATGAAGCCAAGGCTCGACTCGACACCGGCCATCATGCCATCATATAAAGTCAGCTGCCCCTTTATAATGAAGGCCTCCAGGAGCTTGCCTGCCAAGAGAGTGAAAAATACATAAAAAGGCAGTGCCCTGATTTCATTGGACAGCCATTTCTTTGAGACCCGGAAAGCGAATAAAAAGATGAAGGTGATTCCAAAAGCAGATACCGCATTGGATATGGATAATGTGGCGGCGCCTGCCATTAATCCCACCAGTGCCAGGGGTGCCTTATCCCTTCGTATGAAATATACCGCGGCAAAAAACGGAAGGCTAAATGGGGTAAGCTTCGCCAATATCAAGGCTCTTCCAAGCAAAAAGCCAATGATCAGCAGAACATAGCCTTTTTTCAGAAAGAAATTCTCCAGCCCTGATTGGAGCTTTTTTAAGCCTTTGGCAATATCCAGTTTCGGTTTGTTGAAGGGCACTTCCCCGATCGGCTCCATTACATTCCTTTCTACCTTTTCCATTAAACTACACTCCCCATTTTTTTATCGTTGCTGACAATTATAAAATCAAGCGCTCCAGAAGTTTGTCAAAATAGCGGACAAGCCCAGGCTTTTCGTTCGACGGTTTTCCACTATATATGGGGATAGATAACAAGATTTAAAATGGGACTTCCTGAGGTTCGGTTTAGTTCTGACAAAAAAAGTAAACAAACCGCTGGAATGACAGCTTTCTGTCAAAAGCGAAGCATGGAAGAAATTGACGAAGCGGCAAGGGAAATTTACGACATATTTCTTTTAATATCTTATTGACTTCCTTTTTAAAAATTTGTATGATAAATCTTGTGCTTCAGGGCACATCTAGTAATCTATTGAAATTTGGCGGTGTAGCTCAGCTGGCTAGAGCGTACGGTTCATACCCGTGAGGTCGGGGGTTCGATCCCCTCCGCCGCTATCATGAAATGCGCAAGCGCGTTGCCCAAATCTATTATTATCCCGGCCCGTTGGTCAAGCGGTTAAGACACCGCCCTTTCACGGCGGTAACACGGGTTCGAATCCCGTACGGGTCATTTCAAAAGAGCGTCAGCCTTAGGCTGGCGTTTTTTTGATGGCTGAATTTGCGTTATTAAACAGCACAAAAAAACAAGCCCACCCGGACTTGTTTTCCATCCTGCTATATAGATCGATCAGCAGCAAGTTAGCCTCGCTTAGCTCCTCTTCCTCCGCGCTTGGATTCAGTATGGCGTTTTAGCGATGACAGACGATCTTCGCTGTCCTTCAGGAAACGGGCCATTTTGGCTTCAAAGTTTTCTTTAGGGCGATAGTCGTTTGATCGGTTTTGGCGAGGGCGGCCAGAATTGGAATTCGGTCTGTATTCTTTTCTGTCTCCTCTTTCAGGTCTTTCAGAACGCTCAGGCCGGTCTTTTGCCTTTTTGATGGATAATCCAATCTTGCCGTCCTTTTCGACATTAATGACTTTCACTTCAACCATGTCACCCACTTTTAGGTGCTCATTAATATCTTTTACATACTTGTCAGCGACTTCACTTATGTGCACCAGACCGGTTGAGCCTTCCGGCAGCTCCACAAATGCTCCGAAATTTGTAATGCCTGTAACCTTTCCTGTTAACTTGCTGCCTGCTTCGATTGACATTAAAAAAACTGCCTCCTTGAAAGATATAAA
>NZ_NPDG01000149.1:0-1698 GCF_002272225.1 Bacillus sp. 7894-2 | reverse complement strand
ATCCTCTTTGATTCCTCAAAGTCTTGAAGTGGGGGTCTTACTGCCCGTTAGACTGCGATAAAGTGAAACTTTTTTATATATTATACAGAAACCAAAAAAAAAGTGTCAATATAGCCTCAATCGGCCTTTTTTTCTTTCTTCTTTTCTTTTTCCGCATCTTCTTCAGGGAGGTTAAAGATGATTTCGTTATTGTCAGATAGGAAATAATCTTTGCGGGCAAGCTTCGCGATATACTCATCATCATTCAGCTTAACAATTTCTTCTTCGAGCATTACTTCTTTTTTCTTCAGGTCAGAAAGCTCCTGATCCAGCCTGGTTTTCTCTTCCACTTTTTCTTCCAGAGCAGCAGACTGCGAAACGAGTGTTGTGATCATAAAAAATGAAACGACGGCTGCCAGTGTGAAAAATGCTGCTAATCTGCGAAATAAAAGCTTTTTCTTCCGGCCTGCACTGATCTCTGCTGCTTCCTGCTGTTTGACATAGCTGGTTTCCATTTTGGCTACATTTTTCTTCTTGGTGGCACTCACTTCCGCACTCCCTCCTTACTCTTTAGGTTTTTTCCACTTAGCTGTCCATTTTAAAACATAATTCTTTATCCGCTGTAAATATCCTGCCAATTTATTATATAACTTCTCGACTGTTTTTTTAATCTTTTTCGGCAAAAGTTTCCATAAAAGTGACAAAATCCATTTGACAGGCAGAAAAACAATCTTCAAGATGAACCAAAAGACTCGAAGAATGACTTTTAAAAGGGAATAAAGTCCTTTTCCAAGCATGACGGCAATCGCAATTAACGCCATAATCAGACCCTGGATGGGTTTATAGATGAGCAAAGTTAAGGTCTTCACGAAAAAGCGGTATATGGAGATCGCCATTCGGATGGATATCTCCAATACCCGCAGATACATTTTCTTAAATAAACTTTGATAAGCGGCAAACCCGCACAGCAAAGCAATGAAAATATAAAACCTCAATTCGCCCTTGTTCACCAGGAATAAAATATAGAAGATTGCCAGACCCTGTACGACCCAAAAAAGAAAATCATTAATAAAAACAAGCCAGCTTTTCCGCTTGGTCCTTTGCAGGAAACGATTATACGTATCAAGGGCAGCCCCAAATACACTTCCCATGCCAATCATCGCCAGCATGGTCACAAATTGAGTGGTCAGTGTCATCGGAACAACTTGCTAAAGAAACCTTTAGCTTTGTCTCCATTCTGATCATCAATATAAACAAGGTCAAATACCTTCCCTTTGATGGAAACAATTCCCTTGTCCACATCGAGATTCTTCATCTGCAGATTCTGCCCTCTAATCGCAAGGAAACCCATCACTGTCTCCAGCAAAAACTCTTCATTATCAAAGCTTTCCACCTGTTTAACACCCGTAATATCAAGCAGCCTTCTGCCTCTCATAATGACATCATGTTCCTGAGTATTGGTTTTGTTTGGATTTGACTCATAATATTGACTCATTATTCATCCCCCGCAATCACATAGTACAACCTTTTTGTACATGTTTATGAATGGGGGGATTAAAATAGAACAAGCCAACAAGAAAAGCGCAAGGCGCCCGCCTATCGGCGACAAGCATAAGACGAGCCGGCTGAAAGGTTGTTCTTTAACCTTTTAGACGGATTGAAAGAAATGTTGAGGCGACTGCCCAGGGACGACTAGCATAAGACGATCCCTGTAAGAAC
>NZ_NPDG01000148.1:0-8051 GCF_002272225.1 Bacillus sp. 7894-2 | reverse complement strand
TATCGAAGTTCAATGATATAAATTCTGATATTATAAGAAAAGCAGGAGCTCATACGTCTTATGCTTCCGATTCCACTTTTTCTTCCTTCACAATCGAGTACATGCCGGCCGCTTCTTCCTTGCGGGTCGTTTCCTGCAGGCGTTCCACCTTGACTGTTACCAGCTTCTGGCCAAAGCGGACTTGAAGCTCATCGCCCACTTTAACCGTGGAGCTTGCTTTTGCCTGCTGTCCATTTATCTTGATCCTTCCCTGATCAGAGACCTCTTTTGCCAGTGTCCTTCTTTTGATAAGCCTTGATACTTTTAAAAATTTATCTAATCTCATTTAGCGCCACTCCTCTATTAATAGCCTTTGGATTTTGCCTCATTCCAGAATTCATCGAGCTGTTCGAGCGTAAAGTCTTCAAATTTTCTGCCGCTCATCATTACCCTTTCTTCCACATGCTTAAAACGGCGGATGAATTTTTCATTTGTTTTTCTCACAGCTTCTTCGGCATCAATTTTATAAAAACGTGCAATATTCACAAGAGCGAACAGGATATCGCCAAATTCCGGCTCCATCTCCGGGCTGGAGTCTGCGGCTTCCTTCTCGAATTCGGCAATCTCTTCTTTTACCTTCTCCCAGGCAGGCTCAACTTCCTTCCAGTCAAAGCCGACTTTTGCTGCTTTTTTCTGAATTTCAGCTGCTCTCATCAAGTTCGGGAATGATTTCGGTACAGAATCCATCATGGATTCCTGTTTGTCACCCTTTTCTTCCTGCTTAATGCTCTGCCAATTTTTCAGGACATCTTCTTCATTTTCAGCCTGCACATCGCCAAAGACGTGGGGATGGCGGCGGACCATTTTTTCGGAAAGGCCTTCAATCACATCATCGATGGCAAAGTATCCTTCATCCTCGCCGATTTGAGCATGAAGCATCACCTGGAGAAGGACATCGCCCAGTTCTTCCGTCATATGCTCGGTATCTTCATTATCAATCGCTTCAATCAGCTCATAGGCTTCTTCGATTAGATATTTCTTTAATGATTCATGGGTTTGCTTTTTATCCCATGGGCAGCCGTTTGGTCCGCGCAATTCAGCGATAATGCTGCGCAGCTTTGAAAAGTCTTTATACAGGACAGCCTCATCTTTTACAGGGGGCACATATACGGAAGTTAAGTTATTCAGCTCCATATTATGATCCAATTCATGCAGTTGCACCTTTTTGATCACTTCTTCGCTGCTTCCGGCAGCTGTTACAATATAAACCTCGTAATCGTAAGGGAGCTTTTCCATCAATGTCAGCTTGACGTCACTCGCAACAAACTGATCATACACCTGTCCAATAATGACGTGCTGTGCCACCTGAATTTCATCTCTTTTCAGATCCGTTCCATCCAACAGCTGAAAACCTTCGATCGGATCGATCCTTAAAGCCTGAAATAAAGGATCCAGGAAGCTTTGTCCTCCTCCGATCGTTATCTCAATGCCTCTCTGCGGAGCCCGCTCTATGAGAAGCTGAACCGTACGCTCCGCAACAAGCGGATGCCCCGGAACTCCATATGTAACCTCTTTGGCAAGAGCTTCATTCAGGAGAAATTCACAAATCTCCTCATATACTTCTTCAAACTGCTCATGCTTTTCGTAGATATGATCAAAGGACTGATATGTCAGCCCTTCCTGTTCGAGATCACGCAGAACCGGATGCTCTCTAGTCCGCAGGTAAAGAGCCCCTGTATTTTTAAGCTGTCGATATACGCCAAAAGGAAGCTGATCCAGATCTCCTGCTCCAAGTCCGAGAATGGTTATTTTTTTCATAAAGCGATTCATCTCCTAGTCTTTTTGGGAAGCAAGAACATGAGTTTGCTTCCAAACGGCAGCAAAGCAAGCTCTTCCTCTTTAAAAGTATTGCCTTTAAACATGATATACAAATACGTAAAGCCTCCGAGCGCTACGCCGCTTAATGCCTGGAATCCGGCAAACGCCCTGCCCGGCTCCGGGATGGTCAGCAGTGCTGTGGCAGATAGGTACAGCTGCAGAACAACTGACATCATTAGTGCTGCGAATCCAGCCGCAAATAGAAATCGCAGTGAAATCAATGAAATTTTCAAGTGTACCTGAAGCTTTGCTATAAGAAGCATGAGGACGGCCGCAAGGGCTATGCATGATGCCGCGGCTGCACCGATTGTGCCGTATGATGGCACCAATAGCGTATTCAGGCCGAGTTTTGCCGCAAATCCAAGCAGAATGGCTCCTGCCGGAAAAAAGATAAACCCCAGTCCCTGTAAAATGCCGGTGATAGTGATGATCAGGCTGCTCAGCAAAATCAGCAGACTGAGAATCGCCAGGACATCTGATCCTGATGAGTTTTCAAACAGCATAATATTCGCAGGCTTTATGATATTCCAGAGCCCAACGGTTGCGGCCGCTCCAACCAGAATGCCGATTTGAAGGGCAAGTCTGATTTTACTATGAAGGAATGAGGGCTGATTTCTCATTTTTTCTTTGGAAATGAGCGGCACAAGCGACAGAGACATGGATGTTGCCACGACAATGCCCAGCTGGACAATCGGCTGTCCGCGGTCATACACGCCTTTCAGCGCCTTGGCTTCTTCCCCTTCAATTCCGGATGCCAGGAGGAGCGAGTATAAATTAAACGAATCTGCCAGCTGAATGAAAATAAGCACCAGACTGCTTATGCAGATGGCAAATCCCTGTATGATAATCGTTTTGGCCAGCTTGCCGCCTTGTTTAAAATCGATTGAAATGGCGGACGGCAGGCTTTTTCTACTTTTTATATAAAAAAAGGTAATTAAAATCAGGACGGCGATGACTCCGCCGGTAACGGCCCCGAACATGGCCCCGCCTCCCACCATGTAGAGGGAATTCCCTTCCTTAACCAGCAGATAAGCGGCAAGCAGGATCGTAACGACCCTGACAAGCTGTTCTCCTACCTGGGAAACAGCGGTTGGAACCATGTCTCCTTTCCCTTGGAAATATCCCCGGAAAAGAGACAGGACTGGGAAAATAAGAAACACGGCTGCCACCACTCTGAGCAGAATCGCCAGCTGCGGATCGCCCATCCTGACAGCCAGCCAGTCCGAGCCCCAGTACAGGGTGGAAAACCCGATAAAACCTATTATGAATAAAACAAAGGCAGATACGGCAAATAAGTTTTGAATATCCTGCTCTTTCTTTAGAGCAGCCTGTTCGGCATAAAGCTTAGAAATAATGACCGGAAACCCGTATGTAGATAACACAATAATGATTCCATAGAACGGATAAACCTGCTGATATATATAAAACCCTACATCCCCGACAATATTTTGAAAGGGGACCCGGTAAATTGCGCTTAAAATTTTGGTAATCAAAGCAGCGACCGTCAGGATAAACGCACCTCTAAACAAATCGCCGGATGTCTGAACGGGCCTCAGGTTGCCCATCTCCTTCCAATTGAATTCGAAAGTATTATAGCATATTGGGGCTTTGTGCGGGATTTTTCGGTTGTGCGCGGAATGACCCTGATTGCGTTCACTTCATTTTGGTTTGCACGCCAAAGAAAAAAGGCAGCATTCCGCTACCCCTTTCATTAAGTATTCATTTTTATGATTCCATTTGTCTGGCCAGGAAGCCTGCTGCTGTTTCAACTGCTTTTTGTTCCACATCGCCAAGTGAATCTTCTTTTGCAAAAATGATAACTGCACCAATTGGGTCGCCGTTTGCAATGATAGGGCCAATTGTATAAGCAGAGGAAGATTCAGTATTCCCGTCCACAAGCGAAATATCGCCTGACTGGTTTACCAGGACTGAACTGCGTTCTTCCATTGTTTTTTCAACAAGATCGCTTATATTCTTGTTTAAATAGTCCTTTTTAGAACCGCCTGCAACAGTAATGTAAGTATCTCTGTCACAGATTAACACTGGATTTCCCAGGCTGTCATATAAGGCTTCTGCATATTCTCTTGCAAAATCGCTCAGTTCACTGATTGGTGAATATTTCTTTAAGATGACTTCTCCATCACGATCTACGAAAATCTCCAGCGGGTCCCCCTCACGAATACGCAATGTTCTGCGGATTTCTTTAGGAATGACTACACGACCCAAATCATCGATACGACGAACTATACCTGTTGCTTTCATCCAACGTTGCCTCACTTTCATCTGATGATTTTTAGAAAAGCGGAAGTGCCTTGTCACACTTGCTCTTTCCTCTTCTGGCTATGATCCATAATTGGGAGAAAATGAATGCATCGCCATGTTTGAACTTAGTATCTTTCATATGGAAAGTTATATACGTGCACAAAAACTTTTTCTCATAGATGTTATTCATTCCATTTACGGATAAACATTCCAAATGGTCCTTCACTTAAAAATACCCTCATCAGAATGAGTTAAACATTACTAATGTTTCATTTTATTGACAGGGATGTGTCTAGAATTAGGCAGTTGGATGTTCTTGTTCCTTTTTAGCTTCCTGCATTCCCTTGATCACTTCGTAGGCAATGTTGAGCCATTCATTTGTTTTGACGCCTTTAATATGAAGGACTGCTTTCAGCTTCTTTCCATCCATGCCCAGGCCGATCATCCGGCCGTATTTGCTGGTGATCTGGAAAACCTTCTGTCCGTCTATATGTTCGCTGGCTTTTTCGGATAAAAGAATCAGCACTTCCTGTTTGGATTGCTTCACTGTCTCGACTCCTGCCAGTTCACCGTAAGCCTTCATTTCAGCAATCTGGAATAAGTATCCTACCTCATCCGGATATTCCCCAAAACGGTCAATCATTTCATCCTGAAGCTCTTCTACATCTTCAAGTGAAGAGATGCCGCGGAACCGCTTATACATTTCAATTTTCTGATGGCCATCAGATAAATAGAAATCAGGAATATAGGCATCAACATCCAGATCGATTTCAATTTTAGCCGGCTTTTCCTCGATGCCATCCAGCTTATCTTTCCGTTCTTCAATAGCTTCTTTCAGCATTTGCGAATACAGATCAAAACCGACCGAGTCGATAAATCCATGCTGTTCGGCTCCAAGCAGATTGCCGGCACCCCTGATGGATAAATCCCGCATGGCAATTTTGAAGCCTGACCCGAGCTCTGTAAATTCTTTTATGGCCTGAAGCCTTTTTTCAGCTACTTCTGTTAGTACTTTGTCTTTTCGATACGTAAAGTACGCATAGGCAACCCTGTTGGAACGGCCAACCCGGCCCCTGAGCTGATAAAGCTGGGACAGACCCATTTTGTCTGCATCATGGACAATCAGCGTGTTGACATTTGGAATATCTACACCTGTTTCAATAATCGTTGTGCTGACGAGAACATCGGACTCGCCTTCAAGGAAGCTTAACATAACAGATTCTAACTCATTTTCCGTCATTTTCCCATGGGCATATGTTACCCTTGCATCTGGAACCAGCATGGATATTTCCTCGGCTTTTCGTTCTATATCCTCCACCCGGTTATATAGAAAATAGACCTGTCCATCCCTCGCCAGTTCCCTTTCAATGGCTTCACGAACCAGCGCACCATTGTATTCCATCACATAAGTCTGAACCGGGAACCGGTTTTCAGGCGGTGTTTCAATAACGGAAAGGTCCCGAACGCCAAGCATTGACATATGAAGGGTTCTCGGGATTGGTGTGGCTGTCAGAGTAAGGACATCCACATTAGTCTTAAGCTGCTTAATTTTTTCTTTATGTGTCACGCCAAAGCGCTGCTCTTCATCAATAACGAGCAGGCCTAAATCTCTATACTGGATATCCTTTGATAAAATCCGGTGTGTGCCGACAACTACGTCAATAGTCCCGGCCTTTAAGCCCTTAAGCGTTTCGGTCTGCTGCTTTTTTGTTCTGAATCGGCTTAATAGCCCAATTTCGATCGGGTAATCCTGGAATCGTTCTCTCATCGTTTCATAATGCTGCTGAGCCAGGATCGTTGTCGGAACGAGGATGGCAACCTGCTTTCCATCTGCAATTGCCTTAAAGGCAGCACGGATGGCCACTTCTGTTTTCCCATAGCCCACATCTCCGCATAATAAGCGGTCCATCGGACGCTCCCTCTCCATATCCTTCTTAATTTCATGGATGGAGCGGATCTGGTCCTCTGTTTCCTGGTAAGGGAAGGCCGCTTCAAACTCTCTTTGCATATCGCCATCCGGATTGAAGGCAAAGCCTTTTGATGCCTCGCGCTCTGCATAAAGCTTGATCAGATCATCCGCAATATCCTGAACAGATGATTCAACCTTCTTCTTAACACGCTTCCAGTCGGTTCCGCCCAGCTTGTAAATTTTAGGCTCTTTTGCTTCGGAGCCAACATATTTCTGGACAAGATCAATCTGCTCCACCGGCACGTACAGCTTGTCGCTGCCCTGGTAGCGGATATGAAGATAATCTTTATGGACTCCATTAATCTCAAGGGTTTCAATCCCCAGGTATTTTCCGATCCCGTGATTGACGTGAACGACATAGTCCCCAACCTTCAGTTCGGAATAGCTTTTGATTCTTTCCGCATTTGAAAGCTTTTGCCTGCGGGCTTTCTTTTTCGTACGTTTATTAAAAAGCTCTTCTTCCGTAATAACGGCCAGCTTTTGGCCCGGAAGCTCAAAGCCGGTCTGAAGGCTGCCCTCTGTAATTTGGATTTTCCCTGTTAAAACCGGGTCATTCTCACTCACAAATGCTGCTTCAATTTCGTAGTCTTCAAGAACTCTCTGCAGCTTTTTGATCCGATCTTCATCTGGGCCCAGGAATACGACCGAATATTTGCCTTTTTTCCATCTGTCCAGCTCGCTTTTCAGCACATGCATCTGTCCATGGAAATTCTGCATCTGTTTGCAGGTGACATTAATGATGTTTTGCGGGTTGGTATTCGGTACATGTCTCAGGAACAGGGACATATACGTAATCGGATGTCTGGAACGGTGTAAAAACTCTTTTAAGGTGTGGGATACCTTCACATCATGAATGATCTGGCCCTCGCCCAAAAGACTTGTATACCACTCAGCCTCCTCCTTATCCAGGGAGTCGTTCATTTCCTGAACACGGCTGATTTCATCAATGAAAATTAAGCCATTGGCAGGGAGATAGTCTACTAAACTACTTCCTTCCTCAAAGGCAAACGAAAGGTATTTGAAAAGCTGTTCAGGCTTATTCCCCATTCGCAGCTGTTCCAATTCGTAGCCAACATTCTGGGCCAGCTGCGTTTTCGCTTTATCGTCTTTCAATTTTTTCAGGCTTGATCCCAGGCCCTTTTCCAATTTTTCAATTATGGTCTCGAAGTGTTCTGAATTAAGAGGGATTTCGGTTGCCGGCCCAATTGAAATCTCGGTTAGTTTTTCTTTTGATCTCTGATCCTCCAAAGAAAAGGTCCGGATCGAATCCACTTCCGTATCAAACAGCTCAATCCTTACCGGATCTGCTTCAGTCAGTGGATAGATATCAATGATTCCGCCCCTGACACTGAATTCTCCTGGCGAAGATACCATCTCCGAACGGACATAGCCCATCTGAACAAATCTTTTTAATTGATCATCAGTCAAATCATCGCCTATTTTTAAAGACAGCTGGTATTGTGTCCAGTGGTTTGGAGGCGGAAGAATTTTTCTTAGCCCGGCCATCGGGACAATCATGATACCTGTCTTATGTGTACTCCAATAATTTAAAGCCTCAATCCGCTGGGCCTTTAACTCGGGGCTGGCAATCCCCATTTCAGCCGCGATCAATTCATTGGCAGGATACAAAAGCACTTCAGATTCTCCTGCCAGATAGACGATATCATCATATAGCTTCTGTGCCTGCAGAAGGTTGTGCGTCACAACAAGCATCGGCCTTCCCGATTGCTCATATATGGAAGACAAAAACAAGGTGCGTGCCGATCCTGATAAACCGGCAAGCATCTGCTCCCTCAGTCCTTCCTCAATGCCAGACAAGATGGAACTTACATCATCCTGCCGGCTAATAATCTCTTTAAGACCAAACATGAAAGCCCCTCCTATAAGAAAAGCGTAAGCGCCTTGGTCACCCCCGACAAGCACAAGACGAGCCTCACAGAAAGGCGTTCTTTGCCTTTTTGAG
>NZ_NPDG01000147.1:0-2980 GCF_002272225.1 Bacillus sp. 7894-2 | reverse complement strand
AGGATTGGCTTGTGACCTCGAGGGGGTAGGCTGCTTGCGCTAGACAGTTCTCAACGTTCAAAAGCTCATTTATTTTATAAAAGTGATCTGGCAGTTTAACCGCCAATAGGCAGATGTCATTCCAGGCCCCTTTGAGCCTGAAAACTGACAGTCTGCAAAATCCATTTCTTCTATCATTAATCTTACTAAATAACATAAGGATCCAACAAGAAACTATAGAACGGTTTCTATCAAATATATAATGCCTCAAAACAGAAATAGAAAAACGCTTTGGATTGCCTCCAAAGCTTGTTAATGAATAATAAAGTCCTGCTGATGATAATCCGGATTGCGTTCGAGTGATTCCTGGCAATCCTCACAGATCGCTCGAACATGCATATCTCCTGACTGATCATACGAGATCATCTCCTGGCGTTCCTGATCGTTTAGCTTATGGAAGCCAAGCTGCTCTGAGTAAACAGAACTGTTCTCTATTGAACCAATCTTTGTTCCGCAATGACGGCAATGATAATGAATAGACATGCCTGTCCCTCCCGTTAAACTGTCCATATATCCTAGTATGGACTCCGGGCAGGGAACTTATTCACGCATCCGGCGCTGCCGCCAAAGGTGAGATACATTATTCTATGATAAGATTAATAAAATATGAAGATTATTGATTAAAATCGTTCATTACCTGTAAAAATGGTCTTTTGAACCATTCCTCACAGGCCTCTGCACACTTTTTAGCCGTTTCGTCCATGATGGCCTGTTCTTCTTTCGTGAAGCGGCCGAGCACATAGTCCGGCACCTTCATTCCGCTTGGCGGACGGTCGATCCCCACTCGGATTCTGTTAAACTCCTGTGTCCCCATATGTGCGATTGTCGACTTGATCCCATTGTGGCCTCCTGCGCTCCCTTTTTGGCGGAGTCGAATCTTGCCCACAGGAAGATCCAGGTCATCATAGATGACCACAA
The DNA here is from genome assembly GCF_002272225.1 of Bacillus sp. 7894-2. NCBI lineage: Bacteria > Bacillati > Bacillota > Bacilli > Caryophanales > Bacillaceae > Bacillus > Bacillus sp. 7894-2. The sequence continues at coordinate 2,023 of NZ_NPDG01000147.1, read as the reverse complement.
GTTCATCATCATTAATCTCGAAATAATCCATAACAGCCCGGATGGACTCTCCGGATAAATTCATATATGTAAGAGGCTTAAGCAGAAATACTTTTTCTCCGTTCACATAGCCTGCTCCAAATACGCCTTTCAGCTTGGCCTGATTCAGAGGAATATTCAGCCGGTCCGATAAAACATCAATCACATCAAAGCCAATATTGTGCCTCGTTTTATCATACTGCTTGCCGGGATTCCCCAGCCCTACAATTAATTTCATTTTCTCACCCCATAGTAGAAAAGCGCAGGTACGCCCGGGAATTACCTGGCGTGTGCGCTGAGTTTATCTATTCTCTTTTTTATTATAGTAGAAAGTGTGTGGTTTCGGTAAGAAGATTCTGGTTTGAGTTTGCCGGATTGGACTCTGCCGGCTTTTTTTCGGTCTCTTTGGTTGGATTTGTGCCGGGTTCTGACTCTGTGGGCACGTTTTCTGCTTCTTGTGTCCGAAGTTGGACCAGGTTCCGACTCTAACAACCCTTTTCCCGCTTCTTGTGTCCGAAGCTGCCCCAGGTTCAGTCAAGTCCTGGTTATTGTGTAAAATCAATGGCAAGTGTTTTCAACCAAACCCTTTCATTTTTTTAGCGAAGCTTCCATGGATTTTTTTCTTCATCTCCGGGAAGGGATGTCAAATGGTTTTCAATTTGACATCCCTTCCCGGAGATGTAATCATCCATGATGGAAGTGAAGCTGAAAATACGGCTACTTTAGCCTGCCACCCATTAAAGATTTCCTCTTTAAGTAATCTGACTCATGGTAATGCATCAGAACTGCGCCAACCAAACGGTACGCTGATTGAGAATTGGGGAAAATGCGAATCACTCTTTCCCTCCTGCGAACCTCCTGATTAAGCCGTTCCAATGAGTTGGTACTTCGGATATGGATCCGGATATGTTCAGGAAAATTCATATACTGAATGGTATCTTCGAAACCTTCATCCAAGATGGCAAGCGTTTTTTCAAATCTCGCCTCATTACTAAAACGGTTCATCAATTCACCCTTGAACTGGCGTATGTCATCAATCGTAACTGCTTCAAATATCCGCTTAATCATCATGCGGATTTCGGCTGTATCCTTTTTGGGCAATTTTCCTAGGATATTCCGTTTGAAGTGGACATTGCATCTTTGCCAGGCCGTCCCGATAAATTCACGTTGAATGGCTTTCTGAAGCCCTTGGTGAGCATCCGAGATCAGTAGTTTTGGTGATTGAAGGCCGCGTGATTTAAGCTGTTGAAAAAAACGGCTCCAGCTTTCGTAACTTTCCGCATGGTCAACACTTAGGCCAAGTATTTCACGGGTGTTATTCTCTGCAATGGCTGTCGCAATATAAACAGCCTTGGATACGACACGATTGTGCTCACGGACCTTTATATACATAGCGTCGGCAAAAACATAAGGGTAGTAGGTTGTATTCAGGGGCCGACCGGCCCATTCATTCACAAGGGGATCAAGCTTGTGTGTAAGAGATGAAACAAACGATTTGGATACATTCTTACCACAAAGCTGTTCTACAATATTGGTCACTTTCCTCGTTGAAACGCCATTTACAACCATCTCCACCATTGAAAGGACCAGGGCCTGGTCACATCGTGAATACTTTTCGAAAACAGTAGTTGAGAACTCGCCATTACGTGTCCGTGGAACCTTTAAGGTTATATTTCCGATACTCATCAACAGTTCACGTTCATAGTAACCGTTTCGGTAGTCACGGCGTTCAACAGCGCGTTCATAAGGGGCAGCCTTTAAATAGTCATCCCTTTCCTTTTCCATAAACTCATTTAGTACCAACACAACGGCTGATTTAATGACCATATCAAGATTGGAATTTACAATAGCTTCTTTTAAAACATCAACATTCAGGTTAAACTGTACTTGAGTCATTACTATTCCTCTTTTCACTAGTTTTTCTGTGGTAGAAAACAGTGTTGCCAAGAGTGAATAAAATGACTCTTTCTTTTTACACAATTATATGGACTTAATCCCAGGTTCC
>NZ_NPDG01000146.1:0-17783 GCF_002272225.1 Bacillus sp. 7894-2 | reverse complement strand
TTGCCCCAGGCTGTCCAAAGCCGGGCCCATGCAAGCTCATTTCAAACCCAAGCAAACAGGGGCTTGCCATAATGCAAAGCCCCTGTAAGAATAGCGTCTCCCGAGCTTATTCTTCGCCTGTTTTATCTTCGTCTGCTGTTGTTTCTCTGCCTTCTTCATTTTCAGGTGTGCCCGCTTCCTGTTCTTCACCGCTGTTGATTTCTTCTTCCTGTCTTGGAGGAAGGATGGAAGCGATAACCTCATCTTCTTCATTGTTTATTTCATAGCCGCGATTTGCTTTGATATCTGCGACAGTCAAAGTCTCGTTTACCTGAAGGCTTGTTACATCCACCTCAACAGTGGATGGAATATTATTCGGTGTCGCCGTGACTGAAACTTCATGCAGAGATTGCTGCATAACGCCTCCATCTTTTACACCTGCTGCATCACCGGTCAAGACGACGCGTACATCAGCCGTCATTTCTTTATTCATATCGACCGCTATGAAATCTGCATGGACGATTTCATTTTTAATCGGGTTGGATTGGTAGTCACTAAGTACCACATCATGCTTGCTGCCATCCACATCCAATGAAAATACGCCGTTTCTGCCCACTTCCTTGATCGTTTTCAGAAAGTCAGCTTCACTTAAGTAAATGGATTTGCTTTGCAGCTTCGACCCGTACACAACGGCCGGAATATTCCCTTCCTTGCGCAGTGAAGTTAAGTTAGAGTTGCGTGAACCTTTTCTTTCTTTTGCCTGCAATACAGCTGTCATAAATACGTCCCCTTCCTCATTTAAAGAATTAGTCTTGTCTATATAAAAAAATGCCCTAAAATGAGGAAATCTAAACGTTTTTGTTTTGAAGCCTTATTATTTTTTTTAGAAAGAAAAAGCAAATCAGGCTTGCTTTGCAGCAAGCCTGGACAGTTATTTTATTGCCGATCAATCAAACAATGTGCTGACAGATTGCTCTTCATGAACCCGGATAATCGCTTCACCGATTAGCGGTGCAACCGATAGTTCGACAATCTTGTCTGTTTTCTTTTCTTCCGGAAGAGAAATGGAGTTTGTTATAACCAATTCTTTAATAGTTGAGTTTTCAATTCTTTCGATGGCAGGTCCTGATAGAACCGGGTGTGTACAGCATGCATAAACTTCTGATGCACCGTTTTCAATCAGGGCATTTGCTGCTAATGTAATAGTTCCTGCAGTATCAATAATATCGTCGATTAAGATAGCCGTTTTTCCATCGATGTTCCCTACAATGTTCATAACTTCAGCCACATTTGGTCTTGGACGGCGTTTGTCAATGATGGCAATCGGCGCTTTTAAGCGATCAGCCATTTTACGCGCACGTGTTACGCCGCCATGGTCCGGTGACACGATTACGATGTCGCTGTCAGTCAGTTTGTTCTTGAAGTAATCAGAAAGGATTGGCACACCCATTAAATGATCAATAGGAATATCAAAGAATCCTTGAATTTGCGGCGCATGCAGGTCAAGTGTTATCACACGGGTTGCACCAGCAGTTTCCAAAAGGTTTGCTGCAAGCTTAGCAGTAATCGGCTCACGCGCTCTTGCTTTGCGGTCCTGACGGGCATAGCCATAGTAAGGCATTACGATGTTGATCGTCTTGGCAGATGCACGCTTAAGAGCATCGATCATGATCAAAAGCTCCATTAAATGCTCATTAACAGGTGAGCTTGTTGACTGAATCACATACACATCGCATCCGCGGATGCTTTCTTCAATGTTAATTTGGATTTCGCCGTCGCTGAAGCGCGTTACGGAACACTTACCAAGCTCCACACCAATCACATTGGCGATTTCAGCAGCTAGCCTGCGGTTTGAATTTAAACTGAACACCTTTAAATTTGGATCTAAATACTGGTTTGACATTTTGGGCCTCCATCGATTTATTTCTTACAAATAGAAAGTTCGGTTTATTTCTTAATGTTTAATTTGTGCGTGTAGTTTTCTTTGTTCACCTGGCGTGCGCGGGCAATGGAAAGAGCTTCTCCCGGCACATCTTCAGTAATCGTTGAGCCTGCTGCCACATATGCACCTTCCCCAATCGTTACCGGTGCCACGAGATTGGAGTTGCATCCAATGAATACACCATCTTCGATTTTAGTCAGGTACTTATTTTTGCCGTCATAATTAACTGTGATTGAGCCGCAGCCCAGGTTAACACCTTTGCCTACTTCTGCATCGCCAATATAGCTCAAGTGAGAGGCTTTGCTTCCTTTTCCGAAAACAGATTTCTTCACTTCAACAAAGTTGCCGATTTTCACTTCATCATGAATATCTGATTGCGGACGAATGTGAGCAAACGGTCCAATGTTCACTTTTGAACCGATATGGCTGTCATGTGCTGCAGATTGGCGGATCACTGTACCTTCCCCAATATGGCAATCAGAAATCTCCGTATGAGGTCCGATCACACATTCAGCACCGATGATGGTATTTCCGGAAATGATGGTTCCAGGGTAAAGAACTGTATCTGAACCAATTTTCACATCCGAACCAATATATGTGTTTGATGGATCAATAATGGTCACGCCGTTACGCATATGTTCTTCATTTATCCGCTGTTTCATGAATGATTCTGCCTGGGATAAGGCTACCCGGTCATTGACACCCAGAGTTTCGCCGAAATCAGCCGTCTGGTAAGCTGTAACGACCTCCCCTTCATTTTTCAGGATCTCAATTACATCAGGAAGGTAATACTCGCCCTGCACATTATCATTTGTTACTTTGTTCAAGGCTTCGAATAATGCTTTATTATCAAAGCAATACGTTCCAGTATTAATTTCTTTTATCTTGCGTTCTTCCTCGGAAGCATCTTTCTGTTCAACGATTTTTTCAACCATCCCCATGTCATTGCGGATCACGCGTCCATATCCGAATGGATTTTCCGCATGAGCTGTTAAAATAGTCGCTTTGGCAGAAAGCTCTTCATGATGCTTGAAAAGCGCTTCCATTGTTTCATGCCTGATGAGCGGTGTATCTCCGCAGACTACGATCGTGACACCCTCTTTGCCTTCAAGCATTTCACGTGCCTGCATAACGGCATGAGCAGTGCCAAGCTGCTCCTCTTGAAGAGCATATTTGCTGCTTGAGCCAAGCTGCTGCTCTACCATTTCCGCTCCGTGTCCAGTAATTGTGACAATTTCCTTTATGTTAAGCTTTGTAACTTGATCAACTACATGTTGAACCATCGGTTTGCCGCATACAGGGTGAAGGACTTTGTAAAGCTTTGACTTCATTCTTGTCCCCTGGCCTGCGGCTAAAATAACCGCGTATCGATTAGACATTTACAGGCCTCCAATTTAACCTTTTTATCCATAACGAATATATCTTAAATGGGCTCTTATTTCAAGAATTGATGACAAAGTACAAATAATTGTCATTACCATAAACGGTATTTTTTGAAGAAATGGTTTATTTTTATTATAGAAAGGGTAATGGAAAGATAGAAAAAAGCCCTAAGAACCGCCATTAGCTGGAGGTCTTAGAGCTTGGTTTTTTCACAGCAGAAATAAAAAAGAGCCTTACTTATGAAGTAGGCCCTTGTTGATTTATTTTCTTAGGAAGCACCGGCTTCTTCAAATTCAACTTCTAATTCACCTAAGCGGTGGTACTCGGCTAAAACAGCCTCCTGGATTTTACCGCGCGTTCCTGAATTGATTGGGTGCGCGATATCTCTAAACTCCCCATCCGGAGTACGTTTGCTCGGCATGGCTACAAATAAGCCATTATTTCCATCAATCACACGAATATCATGAACAACAAATTCATGATCAAGCGTAATAGATGCAATTGCCCTCATTCGTCCATCCGTATTAACGCGGCGTAATCTTACGTCTGTCACTTCCATCCTGTTCACCACCTTTTCGAGAAGATATAATCCTAATTGTATAAATTCAACATATTTCCTGAATCTCCTTCTTTAATAAAAAATATTTTTTGAATATTTTGTTCAAAGATTTTTTCAAATAAAAAACGCCCGTCATATGAACGAGCGAATGAATGGCGGTTATTTATTTTACAAGTGCTACTACTTCAATTTCCACTAGGACATCCTTTGGCAGGCGTGCCACTTCCACACAGGAGCGCGCAGGCTTGTGGGTGCTGAAGTATTCCCCATACACTTCATTAATAGCTGCAAATTCGTTCATGTCCTTAATAAATACTGTCGCTTTTACCACGGTATCTAATGACGCGCCAGCTTCTTCAAGCACTGCTTGAAGGTTTTTAAATACCTGATGCGTCTGCTCTTTTACATCCCCATCCACCAAAACGCCTTCAGCTGTAAGCGGAATTTGCCCTGAGCTATAGAATAGGTTATTTACTATAATCCCCTGAGAATAGGGTCCAATTGCTGCCGGTGCCTGATTCGTTTGAATGACTTTCATGAATTCTCCCCCTAAAAAATATGATTATTTTTTAAAATAGTTGCCTTCACTTACATTGATTTTCTTTTCCCTTACATCCACATCAGATAGACGTACTAGAGAAAGGTACTCATCAACCAGCCGTTCTTCTGCCTTTTCTGCCTCAACCAGGACTGCAATGCCTGCAAGGTTTGCCTTGAATTCTTCCAGCATGCTGACCATGCCATTAACCGTTCCGCCGGCTTTCATGAAATCGTCAATGATTAAGACATTGGAATCCTCTGCCAGGCTTCTTTTCGAAAGGACCATGGTTTGAATCCTCTTAGCAGATCCTGACACATAGTTAATGCTTACCGTGGATCCTTCTGTCACCTTGCTGTCACGTCTTACGATCACAACGGGCACGTTGAGGTAATTGGCGGCAGCATAAGCAAGCGGTATTCCTTTTGTAGCTACCGTCATAACCACATCAACGGGCTTATCCGCAAAGGCTGAGGCAAAAAGCCGTCCTGCACGCTGGACAATTAAAGGATCACCGAGAATGTCAGTCATATAGAGATAGCCCCCGGGAAGAAGCCTTTCCGGGCTGGCAATCAAGCCGCAAAGCTCCTCTACAAATGGCCGGGCTTCATCATCAGGTACTTTAACATGGAACTTGACGCCGCCTGCTGCTCCGGAAACGGTCTGCAGTGTACCTATTCCTCTTTGCTCAAAAGTTTCTTTGATAATGGCGAGATCTTCACTGATCGAAGACTTGGCGGAACCATACCTTTCTGAAAAGAAAGTTAAGGATACCAACTGACGCGGATGGTTCAATAAATAATTGGTCATATCTATCAACCGTTCGCTTCTGCGAAATTTCATTTGTGGAACCCCCATTTAAATCCGAATGTTTTAACGATAATATACCATTAACATACGGATTTAATCAAGCTTATGTCTTTCTCCGAGCATTCTGACTGCAAAAACCTGGTCACAAAACCCTCTAAGGCCATTATAGATCCGATGCATTCTTGAATCATGATGCACAAGCCCAAACACAGTTGGACCGCTGCCGCTCATCAGGACAGCATCCGCACCAAATCGTTTCATCTGGTCTTTTATTTGCAGGACCTCAGGGTGCATACTCAGTGTGACATCCTCGAGAACATTGCCCATGTTCCGGCAGACATCCTCATAGCAGCCCCATTTGATTGCTTCAACCATTCCTTTTGTATTTGGATGCTGCACCTGCTCTACATCCAGTCTCCTGTATACATCCGCTGTCGATACGCCGATGAACGGCTTAGCAAGTATGACCCAGCAGGTTGGAGGCGCAGGAAGCTCCTGAATTTTCTCTCCACGCCCAGTAGCTAATGCAGTGCCTCCGTATACGCAAAAAGAAACATCAGAACCGATTTCCGTCCCTATTTCAGCAAGCTCATCTAATGAAAGCCCCAGCCCCCACAGCTTGTTAAGCCCTCTGAGAGCCGCTGCTGCATCACTGCTGCCGCCGGCAAGTCCAGCCGCAACCGGAATCATTTTTTCTATTGTAATGGCTACACCTTTTTTTACTTGAAACCGTTCTTTAAGAAGGTGTGCAGCCTGATATGCCAAATTCCGCTGATCATCCGGAACAAAACGGTTATGGGAGATAATTCTGATCTCGTCTTTATCTAAAAGTGTTAATTCCAGGCGGTCAGCCAAATCAATCGTTGTCATTATCATTTCCACTTCATGATAGCCATCTTTCCGTTTATGTAAAACATCCAATGACAAATTGATTTTAGCAGGCGCCTTCACCATGACCTTCAACATTTCCACCTACTTCTTTCCTTTAAATCGGACTCCTGTCCAGCTCCACAAGCGAAGCGCTTTGCCCTGCCGGTTCATTTCGAAGGGAAAGCCATACCTTCATTCAGTATTGACTTCATTTTACCCGGCAATAAGCGGCGGCTTAAAGCTTTTCTCACAGAGCGTCTCCATTTTTTGTCCTATTTTACCACAAAATAAACATAAAAGCTCAGGTGTCTTGGAATATAGAGGTTATGGCTGTTAGAAAGAAGAAATGCCGAGGCATAAGCCTCGGCAGACGCAGTGCATATTAATGCTTAAACATATTCTGTGCGAATGCTATTTGTTAAGAAGGTTCTGCTGTGCGATTTCGATGGCCCGCTTAACCATATTGCCGGCATCCTTCGCCCGGATGCCGCCCCAGCCTTCCTTTTGGACCACATCATAAAAGCCAAGCTCTTTCGCAATTTCTTCTTTTAATCCATCTGACATAACGCCGCGTCTTCTGGCCAACATTAACATCCCCTTTCGCACTGCGGTATGTATAGTATGTGAAAGGGTCCTGCTATTTTATGAAAAAAGGGCAAACAAAAAGCAGTAAACAATTTGTTCACCGCCCGCTGTCATATATATTATTAGCTTAAAGCAACCTGTCCTGATGTATCTTCATAGAATGTAATTTGAACCGTTTCTGTTAAAACATCCGCATAGCTGTAAGATACCCGTTCAAATGCATTTTCATCCTGATCTAGCTCAATCACAAATACTGAAGGATACGTTTCGGCCAGAACTCCTGAGCGTTCAATGGTCTTTCTGCGCCCGCCATTTGCTTTTAGCAGGAGCCTTTTCCCAAGATTTGAATCAAGAGCTTTTTTAATATCTGATAATGTTTTTGCCATTCGGTCCACCTCACTATGTTAAGTATATCACACTGACACAATACTGTCAAACAAAAATATAAATTATAACAGTGTTTAAATTTAAATGTCAATATGTTTTGTTCTACTTTTTCTTCTAATTTTCAACAATTTTAGGATTGCCTTAATTGGAAAAGATTATGTATCGTTTTTAGAAAGCTTATATGCTTGCCGTTCATTACCTGGGAAATAGACGAATACCCCCACGCGAAATTTATCGAAAAATGCTAATTAACTTATTAGAAATAACATAAAAAAACAAGCCGTATAGAATAAAAACGGCCTGCACATTAAGATTCATTTAATTCATCGTCATTGTAAGGCATTCCTGTTCTCAGTACTCCCCGGGTTTCAATTCCTCCAAGTCCCTTTTCACCTGTCAGTGTATTTCTTAAGATATCCCATAAATTGATTCTTTCCATAAATGGTGTAAGGCTGACTTTCGCCACAATGTATACAGGGTCAAGGGCATGAATATTCACTCTGGAAGGAGAACTGGCAAAATTGGCTCCAGCATGGATCAGTGATTCGAAATGTGACTGACATGCTCCGGCAAAAATGACAAGCTGATCAAGATGCGGTACTTTTTTGCGTGCTTCCCTTACCGCCTGCACAAATTCCCTGGAGTGCCTGTAAGCATTGATATCGGATTTTTTCCCCTTTGCCTTTGAATATGCATCATGGCCTGTTACAACGAGGATATCCGGCCTGTAATGATCGATGAGCTGTCCGATTTTCATCGGCATTTCCTTTTCGCTGCAATGGATCCCTGTTACAGGAATACCTATTTTTTCATACACACTCAGGCATTTTTTTAAATAAGAAGGATCACCATCCAGGTGAAGAACCCTGCCTGGTATCTGAAAATAGTTAAGCGTCTTGCTGTAGCCGTCTGTCACTTCATACTCCTGCTTCTCCCTCAAGAGAGCCACATCCTGCCTGAATAGCTGGAAGGACTGTTCTTCAAGAGATCTGAACTCCTGTTCGAACTTCATCCGCTGCGCCTGGTTGATGACGATTAAATCCTCACAGGGAGCATCCGCAACAAGACGGATATCCTCTCCGAATAATATGGCAACTTTTTTTCCGCCCTGTTCTCTAATATCAATCACGCGGAATAGAATATCACAATGATACGAAATTCTTCCGACGATATCCATCGTATTTATAGTCAATGTCGTCACTCCAATTTCCCGAGGGTAAACACGGTCTGCATCTAATCTCTTGTTTGTGATTTGTTATTTATGTCATAAATTATGCATTTGACTATGAACATGTGCGTAGAAATGACGGATGGTTGATAGACGTTTGGGCGAAAAAAAAGCCCGCTGTATAGTCAGCAGGCTTGGTCTTTTATGAAAAATGAGGCAGCAGAGCATCGCTCAATCGGGCAAATTCTTCGATGGATAGAGTTTCCCCTCTTCTGCCCGGCTCGACATTCGCTTGTTCGAGAGCGGAGAGAATTTGTTCCTTCTTCTGTTTTCCTTCAGGCAATTGGCTTGTTAAGTTGTTCAGCAGCGTCTTGCGCCTTTGGGCAAAGCTTGCTTTTGTTACCCGGAAAAAGAAAGATTCACTTTTAACCGCCACTGCAGGCTGTTTGCGCTTTGTCAGTTTAATGACGGCAGAATCCACATTCGGCTGCGGCACAAAGACCGTCTTCGGCACGATCATGGCCGTTTCAGCCTCTGTATAGTACTGGACAGCAATGGAAAGGGAGCCGTACTCTTTTGTGCCTGGACGGGCCGAGATCCTGTCTGCCACTTCTTTCTGCAGCATACAGACAATGCCCCTGATCGGAAGCTTGTCCTCGAGCAGCTTCATGATGATCGGGGTTGTCACATAATACGGAAGGTTGGCGACAACCATTATATCGTCAAAGCCTTCAAATTCCCGTTCAATCGCCGTCTTAACATCTGCCTTCAATACGTCTTCATTAATGATGGATACATGGGGATATGGCGATAGGGTTTCCTCTAAGATTGGAAGCAGCCGCTGGTCAATTTCAAAAGCCAGCACCTTTTTGCTTCTCCGTGCCAGCTGTTCGGTCAGTGCCCCAATTCCCGGGCCGATTTCGATGGCGCCCGACTCTTCCGTTATATCAGCATGATCAACAATCCTGCGGAGAATATTCGTATCGATCAAAAAGTTCTGTCCCAGGCTTTTCTTAAAAGAAAATCCGTATTTATCCAAAATCGCCTTTGTTCTCGCTGGCGTTGCAATGTCTTTATGCATTTTGTTCCTCCTTGCGAATAGCTTCGATTGCCTCAGCAAAATCCTTTTGGCTGATCTGAAACATCATTAAGCGCTTATGAAGCTGCTTGCCGTTTGTGTAGCCGATTTTAAGAAGCCTGCCAAGCTTTTCTCTTCTTTCCTTGGCACCTTCCCCGCCAATCAGGCCTGCAGTGACCAGGTCTTCCTGTGTAATGGTTTCTTCATAGGTTTCCTGCATAATCTGTGCGTCCTTTAGTGCCTGGCGGATCATTTCTGGCGATGCATGCTCAACACCCACTCCTCTGCCATGCTTGTGGAGGGCGTCCGCTTTTTCTATAAAGGCATGCTTGCATCCTGGAACTTCATTGGTGATCGTATTCCGGATCTTTTGTCCGGGAAAGTCCGGGTCTGTGAACACGATGACCCCTCTGGTCTTCTGGGCAAGCTTTATTTTTTCAATGGTTACCCCATTAATGGCAGATCCATTTGTTTCAATTGTATCGGCATCCAGCGCCCTCCTGATTGCCGCTGTATCATCCTTGCCTTCTACAACAATAATTTCCTTGATTTTCATGGTTCCTCCTAAGAAAAGCGCAAGCGCCTTGCCGCTCCTCGAGGAGGCAGGCTGCTTAGGCTAGACAGTTATCAATGTTTAAAAAAATTCCGTAAAAAAAATATAAAAAATTGAAAAAAACTTGAAACATTTCTGTAATGTAATTCGTCTAAATAGATGTAAGAAGAATATATTTATAAAGAATAGTTCTTATTATATATGAACCAGCTTAAAAATGAAAAATGTTATCCATTAACCTTCTCTGCAATGAAATAAAAAATGCAGGGGAAGCCCCTGCATCACAAAATTTAATTCAGTATCTTAATTTTTACCGTTTTTCTTCCCCACTTGTATGCTTCTGATTTGGAGGAGAAGAATACATCGATTTTGTTTCCTTTAATCGCGCCGCCTGTATCAGCTGCAACGGCATAGCCATAGCCTTCCACATAGACCTTCGTTCCAAGGGGAATGACACTTGGATCAACCGCTATGACCTTAGCACCCGGATTGGCACGCAGGTCCAAACCGGTAGCCGTTTTGCCTGAGCATCCGCTGCAATTAGCCGTATAGGCAGTTGACGATACATATATTTCTTTACCGCTTGCCTTGCTGCTTGTTCCGCGGGAAACGACTTGTGTTGCTGCAGCCACCTTTGTTCCGACAGCAACGACTTTATCCTGCTTTTCCTTCACTTGCTTTTCACTGATCAGCTTTCTGGAAATTTCTTTGCCATTCTCCAGGACGACTTCAAACTCTTTCGCCTTAAGGCCTTTTTTTCCAGCATTCATCACTTTTTCAGTTCCCTTAGTCAAGCTGTTATCCTTCTTTGTTACAACTGCGAAATTAATTGGTTCTTCCACTACATCGGTGACTTTTTCAACTCGAATGACTTTTATTTTGTCATTGGCTTTGACTGTCTCTTCCAACTTTGGTTCAACGCGGTCTAAATCATTAATCTTGATTCCCTGCTGTGATAAAAAGTCAGCGACCGTAGTCGAAGTTGACCAAACCTGCTTCTCTTTGCCGCCATTATTAAGCGTTAAAGCGAATGCTTTCTCTACTTGAATTTCCAGGTTGTTTTTAACTGTATCCTCTGGCTTTGGCTGAACCTTATCATGTTCAGTCAGCGTAATATTCTGTTCTTTTAAAACGTCCCCGACTGTCTTTGCAGCCGTCCAAATCGTTTTCTTCTCGTTATCTGTTACAACTTTCACCTGTTTAGCCGGTTCATAGACAATTTCTGTATTGTCCTTAACCTCTGTGTTTACCGAGGGAAACACATAATCTTCTGAGCGGAGTGAAATATCTAGATCATCGAATATATCTTGAATCGTTGTTGCATGCGTTTTGATGACTTTCTCTTGGCCGTCTATCGTCAGTGCTACTGTTTTCTTTGTTGTTTCATATGCAATGAAACCGCAGGCAGCAGCAAAAACTACTAAACTAGCAGAAAAAATGGCCAATTTCTTTTTACTCAAAGACTTGGATAACAGGTTTTTCATGTTTTGAATCACGATGAAAAACGCCTCCTTTTCTCTCGGAGTGATTATATAGAGTATCTCGCCGACTGTCAACTCTTTCAATTTTCCAGCTTCCGAAAGGCTGGAAGAATGCAGGCATTGGGCTTTTTTTCCTGGATTCTTAGAACTGTACTCTATCTCTATGTATGAATGATAGTTCCCTTCTATGCATGCCTTCTTGCAAATGCTCTGTTTTTGGTCATGCTTGCCTTGGATTTATACTTTTCCACATCCAGGTGAAAAATCCTTCTTTTTTGGTTTTAGGAATTTTTCACGCATTTGGAAATCCTTTATATTCCGCTGACCAGGCGCTGACCAGGCGCTCAGCAATCGGGAGCGATTTAAAAAAGTTTCCTCAAGACTTCAGGTTTCCTGCCCTCCATCTGTCACATCCCGACCAGCAGAAAACGCCCTCCGCTCGATCAGCAGGCGTGCATTACAGCACCTTTTTTCAAGTAATTGGCAAACACTTCCGTAAACATATTTCCTATTATGCAAAAAAACCGGATGAAAGGAAAGAGAGACTTATCGACATGGTTATCCTATGAGAAGGAGGAGACATGTAGAACTTTTTAGAATCAGAAAAGATTTGGACAAGCTCCTACAGGCTTCGACAAAATGAGCTATCAGTTTATGCCGAATAATTTTTTTGCATTTTCTGTGGTTGCCTGTGCAATTTCTTCTGTTGAAAGTCCTTTTATTTCTGCAATCTGCTCTGCCACCAATTTGACATAGCTGGGCTCATTCCGTTTTCCTCTGTGCGGATGAGGGGTCAAATATGGGCAGTCTGTTTCAATCAACAGCTTTTCAAGCGGAATAACATCGGCTACTTCCTTTGGTTTTTTCGCATTTTTGAAGGTCACTGGACCGCCAAGGGAAATGTAGAAGTTCATATCCACACACTCTTGGGCAATTTCCGGGCTGCCGCTGAAGCAATGCATGATTCCGCCCACTTCTCCCGCTCCTTCTTCCTTGAGGATTTCGACTATATCGGCTGTAGCATCACGGTTATGGATGACGATGGGAAGCTTCACTTTTTTCGCCAGACGGATCTGCTTTCGGAAGACTTCCTTTTGAATATCCTTCGGGGACTTGTCCCAATAATAATCCAGGCCCATTTCTCCCAGTGCCACCACTTTTGGATGGCTGGAAAGCTCTTCAATCCAGACCAAATCTTCCTCTGTCATATCAATGGCATCGACTGGATGCCATCCCACACTGGCATAGATGAAATCGTATTTCTCAGTCAGCTCCATTGCTTTTTCAATGGTTGGACGGTCAAACCCGACGACCACAATGTTGGAAATTCCTTCACTAAGGGCCCGGTCAATCACCTCTTGTAAATCTTCGCTATATTGTTCGGCATTAAGATGTGCGTGTGTGTCGAAAAACATCAAAAAACTCCTTTTCCTTCATATTATTTTTCTATTACTATTATGTCAGTGATGTAACAAAATGACTTTACTGTCAAAATGGTTCCAATTATATAAAACCGCCAGAAATTACTTTCCAAGAATAATTTTTTCCAAAAATAAAAAACATAGAAATGCTTACGGTATACGCTTAACACTTCTATGTTTTTATGTTTAACAGGAAAAATAAATAATATTATTTTACCCTTGCACCTAGTGGAAGAGATTCAGCAATGGTGGCAAGTGAAAGTTCGCCGTCTTTTCCTCCTGCTAAAATCATTCCTTCTGAAAGCTCGCCGCGAAGTTTAACAGGCTTTAAATTGGTTACACAGATGACTTTTCTGCCGACCAGCTCTTCCGGCTTATAAAATTTAGCAATTCCGGAAACGACCTGGCGTTTTTCATAGCCAAGATCCAGCTGTAATTTCAGGAGCTTATCAGCTTTTTTCACCGGTTCTGCCTCGATGACCTGGGCCACTCTTAAATCGACCTTCATAAAGTCATCGATTGAGATTTCCTCGCTATCCGGCTTTTCCTCTGCTTTTGCTTCGGGCTTTGCTTCTTCTTTAGGAGCAGCAGATCCCTGCATTTTTGTTTTAATGAACTCAACTTCTTCTTTAATATCCAGGCGAGGGAAAATCGGTTCTCCCTTTAATACCTTTGTGCCTTCAGGAATCAGGCCGAATGTCTCAAGGCTTTCCCAGGATGTTAATGCTTCTTCATTGACATTAAGCTGCGTGAAGATTTCCTTCGGCGTGCGTGTCAGGAATGGCTGCAGAAGCACTGCCGTTCTGCGCAGGGATTCCGCCAGATGAACCATCACACTTGCAAGCTCTTCCCTCTTCTCTTCCTCTTTCGCCAGAGTCCAGGGCTGTGTTTCATCTATATATTTATTCGTTCTGCTGACAAGCTGCCACACGGCAGATAAAGCAACAGAGAACTCCATTTTTTCCATCGCTTCCTCGTATTTGGAAACCGTCTCACGGTTCATTTGCAGCAGCTGCTGGTCGAACTCACCTTCTGAACCTGTATATGCCGGAATAACACCGTCAAAGTATTTATTCACCATCGCGATCGTACGGTTTAGCAGGTTGCCTAAATCGTTGGCAAGATCAAAGTTGATTCTCTCCACAAAACCTTCCGGTGTAAATACTCCGTCTGCGCCGAATGGCACTTCGCGAAGCAGGTAATAGCGCAGTGCATCCAGGCCATAACGGTCAATTAGGGTAACAGGGTCCACTACATTTCCCTTTGATTTGGACATTTTGCCGTCCTTCATCAAAAGCCAGCCATGGGCAAATACCTTTTTCGGCAGTGGCACATCCAAAGCCATCAGCATGATTGGCCAGTAAATCGTATGGAAGCGCACAATTTCTTTTCCAACGAGGTGAACATCTGCAGGCCAGTAGTTCAGATATTTGGAATCATCATCGGTTCCATAGCCAAGTGCGGTAATGTAGTTGGATAGTGCATCAATCCATACATACACCACATGCTTAGGGTTATTCGGCACTTTTACTCCCCAGTCAAAAGTTGTTCTGGATACTGCCAAATCCTCAAGGCCCGGTTTAATGAAGTTATTGATCATTTCATTTTTGCGTGATTCAGGCTGTATGAAAGATGGATTTTCTTCATAATATTGCAGAAGTCTGTCAGCGTATTTGCTTACCTTAAAGAAATAAGATTCTTCCTTTACTTTATGAACGGGACGTCCGCAGTCAGGGCAGTTGCCGTCCGCAAGCTGGCGTTCTGTGTAATAAGACTCGCAAGGCGTACAATACCAGCCTTCATATTCGCCAAGATAAATATCACCCTGTTCTACAAGCTGGGCGAAGATTTTTTCAACGATCTGCTTATGTCTGTCCTGTGTCGTGCGGATAAAGTCATCATAGGAAATATCAAGCTTTTTCCATAGATCCTGAATGCCGGCAACAATTTCATCCACGTACTGCTGAGGTGTTACCCCTTTTTCTTCTGCCTTCTCCTGGATCTTCTGTCCATGTTCATCCGTTCCCGTCAGGTACATAACATCAAAGCCGCGCATGCGCTTGTAGCGCGCCATCGCATCACCGGCTACCGTTGTATAGGCATGCCCTATATGTAAATTTCCACTAGGATAATAAATTGGAGTGGTTAAATAAAACGTCTTTAATTTGTCCTCCACAAGATTCCCTCCCTTATTGTATGAAAACATCGGTGCATATTTATATGCAACTATGTTTTTGGCTGTGTCCTATGTCTCATAATGGATACTAAAAAATCCCGCCCCTTTTGGACGAGAGTATTAATCAAAAAATCGTGCCGTTATTGGGCCTGCTATATCAATATTTTACAAGAAGTTATATCGTCAGCATAACCTCTTATACCATCAAAATATACCTAAAAACTTGAAATTGTGCAACCAATAGGCAGAAAGGATTGGCAGTATTTTTCTTAAATAAATTTTTTTATGTTTCTATCCCTAAAAACGGAAACTGCCTTTCGAATATTATTATCGTAATAGCATGGGTTTTTGTAGAATTTTGTCGAAATGTCGAAAAGAGTCATATCCTTAAATTATGGAAGCTCATTTCCATATTTTCGTTTAAAATGGCATTTATTTCGAAAATCGTAGTTATACCAACACTTCATCGAGTTTCCTAAAATTTTCTATTCCATTCCAAAATAAAGTAATTGACGTATATGGGAATGGCTGGTATTATAAATGTAACAAAGATTTTGTCGAATAATGACGAAACTATATAGATAGAGAAAAATATTTTTGGAGATTTGAGAGGAGAATTTTATTATGAAATCTACAGGTATTGTTCGTAAAGTTGATGAGCTTGGCCGCGTAGTAATCCCTATTGAACTAAGACGCACACTTGGAATCGCTGAAAAGGATGCTTTGGAAATCTACGTAGATGACGAAAGAATCATCCTTAAAAAGTACAAGCCAAACATGACTTGCCACGTTACCGGGGAAGTATCTGATGATAATATCACACTTGCTAACGGCAAACTAATCTTAAGCCGTGACGGTGCAGAGCAGCTGTTAAAAGAAATTCAAAACACTTTTGAAACTGTTAAATAATAATGTACAAAAGCTTCTCACTTGTGTGAGAAGCTTTTTTTATTCTTCTATATGATAAGCATGGTAAACATCCCGCTTATTTAATTCCCGATCTTTTGCAGTTTGCTTGATGGCTTCCTTGCTCGAGAGTCCAGTTTCTTCTATATAATGTCTGACATGATCCTCAATCGAATGATTCTCCCACCAGGCAGCTTCTGCCTCCTGCACAGTTTCGGAAGTCCCTTCAATAATAATCACAAATTCTCCTCTCACTTCGCCGCCGCTTGAAGCCCATTCCATCACTTCTTCTACAGTTCCCCGGATAAATTCTTCATATCTCTTCGTCAGTTCACGGCATAACGCAATATTCCTGTTGCCCATGACCACAGACATCAGTGAGAGGGTTTCCTTCAGGCGATGGGGAGCTTCATATAAGATGACGGTTGCCGATTGCCTAGAGAGATCCTCGAGCTCCTGCTTCTTGTGTTTCTTCTGCCTGTTCAAAAACCCATAGAAATAAAAAGGCTGGGTGTTGATGCCGGAAGCAATCAGGCCGGTTAATGCAGCATTCGCACCGGGAAGGGGCACCACTGTCAGCTTTTCTTCAGCAGCCGCTGTTACAAGGTCATAGCCCGGGTCTGAAATCGCAGGCATCCCTGCATCACTGACAAGGGCAATTTTTGCGCCATTGGCCACTTTTTCAAGCAGCTTCTGTCCGCTGATTTCCTTATTATGTTCATGATAGCTGATGATGGGTGTGTCAATCTCAAAATGATTGCATAGCTTCTTTGTATTGCGCGTATCCTCCGCTGCAATAAAGTCCGCTTCCTTCAGGATTCTAACCGCCCTGAAGCTCATGTCTTCCAGATTGCCGATTGGAGTCGGGACTAAATATAAAATTCCTTTTGTCTCTTCATGCTCAAAGCTTTTTTGCTGCCACATATGTACCACCCGTCTCTTTCATTAAAAACTCGTCCTTCTTCTTCCGGGACAATTGTTTGAATTCATATTCCGCTCTCATCGCTTCGCCTTTTTCCGAAAAGGAACGGGAGAAGACCAGCTCAACCGGTCCTCTTCCTCTGGTATACTTGGCCCCTTTTCCTTCATTATGGACCTTCACCCGTTTTTCAAGATCATTGGTGTAACCTGCATACAAGCTGCCATCACGGCAATGGAGAACGTAAAAAAAATGGCTATTCTCCATATAAAATCTCTCTCATTTCGGGTGTGTATTCATTTTCTTCATTATATACAAATAAAGGAGGCAGGATTTTCAGGTCCGGATTGCCGTTTTTGACTGCCTCAATCAGCAGGGTGTTTGCTTCTTTTCCGACCTTCGGATAAACAAACTGCACCCTTTTCGGCTCCAGCTTATACTTGCGCATTAGGGTGACAATGTCGAGGAACCTGCCCGGCCTGTGC
The DNA here is from genome assembly GCF_002272225.1 of Bacillus sp. 7894-2. Classification (NCBI taxonomy): domain Bacteria; kingdom Bacillati; phylum Bacillota; class Bacilli; order Caryophanales; family Bacillaceae; genus Bacillus; species Bacillus sp. 7894-2. The sequence continues at coordinate 543 of NZ_NPDG01000146.1, read as the reverse complement.
ACAAATGCCACCTTGCCTCCCTGTCTCGCAAGCCCGCTTGACGCTTTCACCGCATCCTCAAGCGTACACAGAATTTCATGGCGGGCAATCGCCAAATGCTCATTTTCATTGATTTCATCCTTAGAAGGTGTTGGAAAGTAAGGCGGGTTGCAGGTGACAACATCAAATTTTCCATAACCTAATTCCTGATGGATCTCTTTAATATCCCCCTGAATCATCTTAATCCGGTCTTGAAGCTTATTGTATTCAATGCTTCTGACCGCCATATCATGCAGACGCTCCTGAATTTCGACGCCTGTAATGGCCCCCTTTGTTCTTGTGCTCAAAAAAAGCGGAATCACACCATTTCCACTGCACAAATCAATAAGATTGCCTTTTTGAATCGGCACATACACAAACCGGGCCAGCAGGACAGCATCCAGTGAAAAAGAAAAAACGGCCGGGCTTTGGATGATTCTCATATCTTCAGCCAGCAAATAGTCCAGCCGCTCCCCTTCTTTTAAAAAATCCATTCTTGATCCTCCATGCTTCAAAGAAAAGCGC
>NZ_NPDG01000145.1:0-5990 GCF_002272225.1 Bacillus sp. 7894-2 | reverse complement strand
AGCTAGACAGTTCTCGAAGTTCAAAGTATACTTTCTCTGATTCTTTGCTTTTATGGAAAAATAGCCTTCCTATCACAGGAAGGCTAAAAGTTTACTTCTTATTCAGGAAAGACAGGCAAAACAGACAGTCTCCCTCTTTACGCGGGCTGCCGAAATGGAGATTGCAAATGTGAAAGCCTTCCTGATAGAGGCGTGCCAGGTTATCATAGCCTTCGCCAATATCAATCACCCTATCATTATCTGCAGCATCGGCAGACTGCTCTGATTTGCTTTTTTTCGCCGATGTACTTTCCTTTTCTGCAGGTATGTCTAAATGACGTCGTAAATGTTCATTTTCCAGCTTCAAAGAGTTATTCTCTTCAAGTATTTCTGCCAAATGCTGCTTTAACTCACCAAGCTGCTGATATAACTCTCCAATTTGGGTTTCCATATTACTCACAGAGTCAAAGATTTCTTTTTTATCCACGACTTCCACCTCTTAATCTGTGGACTGAACTGATACAGCACCTTGTTTTAAAATTTCATCCAGTGTATATTCGAGGACGCGCTCGGCTTCTTTTACATCAACCTGCAGCACACGCTCCAATATATTCAAGCCTACCACTTTTCCGGCTCCATCCGGGGTCTGAATCCATTCCCCAAGATCCGGGAGCATTTCTTTTGCTGCTTCATACTCATCATTTTCATATTTCAGGCAGCACATTAAGCGGCCGCATAAACCCGATATTTTCGTTGGGTTCAGCGATAGATTCTGGTCCTTTGCCATCTTAATGGATACAGGATCAAAGTCACCCAGGAAAGTGGAACAGCACAGCATTCTGCCGCATGGTCCAATACCGCCCAGCATTTTTGCCTCATCCCTCACACCAATCTGGCGAAGTTCAATCCTTGTCCGGAAGATGGCTGCGAGATCTTTGACAAGCTCGCGGAAGTCAACCCGGCCATCAGCCGTAAAGTAGAAGATGACCTTATTTCGGTCAAATGTATATTCAACATCCACCAGCTTCATATCAAGCTGATGTGTTTGTACCTTTTCACAGCATACCTCGTATGCTTCCTTGGCGGCCTGCTTGTTCTCCTCAACAATCATGCGATCCTTTTGATCTGCAATACGAAGAACCTTTTTTAATGGAAGGACAACATCATGCTCATCAACCTGCTTCGGGGCAATTACCACTTTTCCGTATTCAACGCCTCGGACAGTTTCGACAATGACAAAGTCATCCTTTTGTATTGAGAGATCTCCGGGATCAAAATAATAAATCTTGCCCGCTTTTTTAAAGCGCACTCCTACTACATCATACAAAGGAAGATCCCTCCTGCAATTTTAGCACAAGCTGTTCCATCAACAGCTGCGGATTCATATTTGCCTGCAATTTTCTTTTGGCTTCCAAAACAGCCGTCATCTGTTCCGTCAGGCGTTTGGTGGAAGATTGCAGCGCAAACTGCTCTAAACGTTTTCGTTCGTTCTGATGGACAACCTGGTCTTGTTTCCCAAGCTGAATATATAGTAAATCTTTAAAAATAAGAAGTAATAGATCCAAGCCGCGATCAATCTGCTCTTTTTCTTTAAAGTGCAAGAACCAATCCTCCTGAAGGGCAACCATTGCCTCAAGCGGATTTTTCTTTACCACTTCATATAATTTTAACACTATTTTTTGTGCTTGTACAAACCAATCATCTGAACTATATTGTAAAGCTTCATCCAAATTATTGGTAATTTGTGCAAGTAATGGTGCCTGGGCAGGATCCACTCCATTATTTTTTAACTGCTGAATCATTTCAGCAGGAGATAATGGTTTAAAAGAAATGGACTGGCAGCGGGATAGAATAGTAGGAAGCATCTGCTGTGACTGCTCGGTAATCAGCACAGCGGTCGTCTCTGAATGGGGTTCCTCCAGAAATTTAAGCAGACTGTTGGCAGCGTTCACTGTCATTTTGTCAGCATGAACAATCACATACAGTTTCCGCCTGGATTCTACCCCGGTCTTTGAAAACTCTTCCTGCAGGCTTTGAATCTGATTTTTTTTGATAGAAAGCCCGTCCGGCTCCAGAATATGAACATCCGGATGATTTCCGCTGTTTATCCTTTTGCAGTTTGAACATGTTTCACATGGAACATACCCTTCAAGCGGCTCACGGCAGAATCGGCTCTTCGCCAAAAGCATGCTTGCTTCCCGCTTTCCTGTTCCTTTCATCCCTTCAAACAAGTAGGCGTGGGCCAGCCGATCCTTTACTATGCTATTTTTAAACATTTTTAATACAACTGGCTGTATAGCCTCCAGCTGTTCCCACGTTTTTCCCACAAGTATCACTCACTTACATATATAAATTTATTAGGAGTCCCTTAATCTCTCCGACTTTTCCTAATATATCAATAGAAGATTCTTCTTTTTTCATTAATTCATCTGTCAGCTCTGAAAGCTTTTCATCAACCGTTTCCACCACTTTCAGAGACCGGCCTTGTCCATGCTGGTTCCAGCTGTGCGATTGCCTCAGCTCCATTCCAAAATCAACCGCTTCCTTCACAAACTTTTTCACAAGCGTTTTAAATTTGGCCAGATCCTTAAAGGTTCTGGAGCGGGCCAGCCGTTCTCCTGCGGCATCTATATCCTTTAACAGACTCTGAAGCTGGGAAGACTGCATTTTCTGGTCCTGCTTTTGCACCATTTCAGAAAATTTAACACCGTTCCCGGCTGCCTGCTTCTGCTCATTACGGACATTTTCCATCTTGAGCCGAAGTTCCTGATTAATTTTCATAACTGATCCTCCGCAAAGGGCTCAAAGCTCCCTCTGTAATGATTAAAAATGATGGAACTGCTCGACTGGCAGAACAAAGACTGTCGCACCGCCAACCTCAACTTCAACAGGGTATGGCACATAAGAATCAGCGTTTCCGCCCATCGGCGATACCGGTGCAACCAGCTGGTCTCTTGCTCTGCAATTTTCCTTAATAATCTGCATGGCTCTCTCCACACGGATATCCTCTGTTCCGATCATGAACGTTGTATTGCCTGATTTCAAGAATCCGCCCGTGCTGGCCAATTTTGTCGCACGAAAGTTATTGTCAACCAGAGCATTCATTAGCTTATTGCTGTCCTGATCCTGAATGACTGCCAGAATTAATTTCATAAGCCCATCCCCTTTACAAAGTTTTCATCCGTTTTGTCTTACTTTTATTATATCAATTATTTTATCTTCAAGCAGAAATTAAGGGAATACAGAAAAAATATTTTAAAAAAGCCTTAAAGAAATATGATCTTTAAGGCAGATTTTTATATTCGTTCTTTCAGCTTAGTCACCGCCTGCTGATACACTTCCTCCAATGGCTTTGAAGCATCGATCTTAAAGATGCGCTCCGGGTAAAGCTCCATTAGCTTCAGATAGCCCTCCCGCACTTTATGGTGAAAGTCGAGCTTTTCCAGGTCCAGGCGGTTCACTTCACGTCCTTTATGCTGATTGATTCTTTCCAGCCCGGCTTCAGGATCTATATCAAAATACAAAGTCAGTTCGGGCATCATGCCTTCAATGGCAAAGCTGTTGATGGAGTAGACCTCCTCAATGCCAAGTCCTCTTGCATAACCCTGATAGGCAAGAGAGCTATCAATAAACCGGTCACATAAAATGATAGATCCCTCATCCAGTGCCGGCTTTACTTTCTCGGCCAGGTGCTGCCTTCTGGCTGCCGCATACAGCAGAGCCTCTGTTCTCGGGTCCATCTTTGTATTCTTTTTATCAAGTATGACACTTCGGATTTGCTCAGCGATCTCAATTCCGCCAGGTTCTCTTGTCTGAAGCACCTGATAGCCTTCCTTTGCCAGATTAGTTGCCAGCATATCAATAATCGTAGTCTTTCCGGCACCCTCAGGTCCTTCGAACGTAATAAACTTACCTTTTTTCATTTTATTTCCTCCAGCTGCTTTTATAGATCCTGAAAAATGTTGATCCTGCCTGCTTTTAAATTGTCTCCATTTTGAAACCGTGCTCCGGCCTGAATTTGAAATCTGATGTTTTCGATATCTTCGCTCTCAATGATTTCACCCGGATATAAGAGCGGAATGCCTGGCGGATAAGGAATTACCTGCTGAGCGCATATTTTACCGGCCGCCTCTTCCAATGCCACCGTTTTAATGGTGTGCTGACTCTGTTCCTTTTGCTCAAGGGCAAGGCCAGAGACAGGCTTTTTACTAAAAGTGATTCTTTCCTGGCGTTCTGCCGGTTGGAATGATGTCAATTCCTCTTTCAAACATTCAACAACCCGGTCAAATGGATAATCCATATCGTTCTTCAAAAGTGGTAAAACGAACAGGACATTATAGGGATCCGCCATTTCCGTAAAGATCCCGTGCTTCTCCAGAAGAGTCTGCAGTTCAAATCCGCTGAGTGAGATTTCCGATTGGATGGTTACCTTTAAAGGGTCACCGTTGTATTGATCGTATGGCAGTACCTTAATGCCTTTAATCCTGTTTAAATTCCTCCTGAAACGCCCGACCTTTTCAAGCAGCGCCTCCTCATCCTTTTTCGTAAATGAAGATAGATACGCTCTTGCCAAATCAAGAGAAGCCATAATCGGATAGGAAGGGCTGCTTGATTGAAGTATCCCCAGATAGTTGGTCACTTTTTCTTCCTTTATAAACCGGCTGTTAAAATGCAGATAAGCACCCATCGTCATAGCAGGCAGCGTTTTATGTGCCGATTGTACAGTAAGATCTGCCTGAAGCTGAACGGCCGAAGCGGGAAAATGGCTCCCGCCCATTAAATGGGCTCCATGTGCCTCATCCACCAGCACCGGAATACCATGATCGTGGGCACAGTGTATAATATTTTCAAGGTCGTAGACCATTCCATAATAATTCGGATAGGTTAAAATGATTGCTTTTGCATCCGGATATTGCCTGATCGCCTCTTTAACCGTTTCTAAAGCCACTCCCCCGGCGACGCCCCACTCTTCATTAAACTCAGGCGCTAAAAAGACCGGCTTCGCTTTAGCCAAAGTAATGCCATTCAGGATGGATTTATGGCAGTTCCGCTGGACTAGTACAGTCTCATTTTCGTCTGCGGCTGACAGGACCATGGCAAGATTCCCTGCAGTCGATCCGTTCACAAGGAAAAAGCTTTTTGAAACTTCATACAGGCTGGCAAGCAGCTCCTGTGCCTCCAGGATGACCCCTTCAGGAGAATGCAAATCATCCAGTCCGCTGAGCTCCGTAGCATCAAGCTTTAAAATATGTTTAAAATAATCTGCTCCCTCACCAGCTGCAAGAAACCCATTCTTATGGCCTGGCACATGAAAGGATAACGGCTGATGTGAAGCATGTATTTGTAATTGATTCCATAATGGAGTGTTTTTTTGATTCATATGTTCACACTTTCCTATGATTCTTCTCCTATTTTAACAAAACAAGTATGTAACTGCTACTTAAGGACGATATCTGTGCCAGTCCCTGAAGCATCAAGCAAAATAATAAAAGAAATCCTTTATAGACATACACCCAAATTAGATTTTCATCATACAATATTAATCAAGTAACCTCAGAAAAAACCCGCCAGTGAAAATTCAAAAAATTGTATACAATAATAGTAATCTGGGCAGACTAAGGGTATGGAGGTGGAGTGATTGGGTTCGCTATTAGCAAAAAAACAGGCAGGGGAAGAATGTGTCATATGCGAGCAGGAAAAGACCAGGGGAATACATCTATACACTTCTTTTATCTGCACAGATTGTGAAAATGATTTAATCACCACGGATACAAGTCATCCAAAATATAATTATTACTTAAAGAAGCTGCGGAAAATAACAATGCCGGAGATATTTTCTTAAAATGTAAGCCCTTTGCTAGGGGCTTTTTATTTTTTGTGCTGCCGGGGCAGCTCTGGGATGGCGCGGGATTTCAGGCTTGCTGGGAATTTTTTTTTGGCGCGCGCCTGGGTTTTGGTGGTTTATCTGACAGGTTGTGGAGTTTATCTGACATGTTTTGGGTTTTATCTAG